>JANLFZ010000077.1 GCA_024653385.1 Thermoguttaceae bacterium
AACAGCGACGGCGCCGCCTCCCGCGCGTCCAACGCGATCAGGGTCCGCGCCGCCGCCGCCACCACGAGCGGGTGCTGGCCGGGCGCGTCGAGGGCTTCCCGCAGGGCGGGCACGGCCGTCTGCACGTCGGGCATGCCCAGCCGATGCGCCAGCGCGATCGTGTCCGCCGCCTCGCGGCGCAGGTCCGCCTCCGGCGACGCCAACGCCTGGATCCACAGCGCGAGCGGGCGGGAAGAGACCGCCGGCACGGGCTTCGGCGGCGCGAGGCTCGGGTCGGTCAGGCGCGCAAACTCGACCTCGATCCCCGCGCCGCAACGGACCATCCCCAGCACCAGCGCGGCCACCAGCACGCCCAGCCAACGGCCCGACGGCCCAAAACGTCCGATCATGCCACCTGTTCTCCTCTTGAGCCGTCCTGCGCACGCCTCACTGGGGGCGCGTCAGACGCCGCGTTTGCACCACCAGCACCACCAGCGACAAGGCCGAGGCCCAGCCGAGAAACCACCAGTTCGCGGGCACGAGACGGTATTCCAGGAATCCCCGCACGCGAATCAACGACAGGGCGGCGGCCAGCGGATTGACGCGCAACACGGCCTCGACCGTCGCATGCCCGAAGGGCGCCCCGCGCCCCAGCCACACCAGCATCGTGCCCGCGCACAAGCCGATCAGCACCACGTAGGCCGCGGTGACCGCCGTGGCCGTGCGCCGGAACAGGCTGCCCACCGCCGCGCTGGTCAGCAGGGCGAACACCGCGGCAAACGCCAGGGTGCCCAGCACCCGGGAGATTTGCGGCCACAACAGCGGCTGGATATAGATCATCACGAGGTAGCCGGGCAAGGTCGCGCCGAGGATCAGGGCCAGCGGCCAGAGCACGCTGAGCAGCTTGCCGCGGAGGATCGTGCCGGGCGCCAAGGGCGTCATGCGCAGCAGGGTCCATCCGCCGCTCTCGCGCTCCGCGCTGAGCAGCGTGGCGGCCAGACTCGGCGTCAGGATCACGACCAGCGCCATCTGCAACAGCACCATGATGCCGCCGATGGTCTCGGGTCCCCAGTCGAACGTGCCCAGAGTCGCCGCGTAGGTCAATCCCAGCGAGATCACCGCGCAGGCCGCCGCCAGCCGCACCAGCCAGTGCGAGCGGCCGAAGCGGCGCGAGCGGAATTCCTTGACCATCACCGGGTTCCAGAACCGGCCGATGCCCGGCTTGCGGCGCTGCGGATCGACCACGAAGAGAAACCGCCGAAGCCATCGCTGGAGCGTCGAGCGGTCGTCGGTGATCACGCCCGGCGGCCGAGGGCGGTCGAACATCGCGCCGTGGAACCGGACCACCGCGCCCGCGGCGAACACCACCGACATGGCCAATCCGAACGCGAGATAGCGCACGGCGACGCCGGAGGACGAGAGGACGCCCTGCGATCCCACGTCGCCGTGGCCGAGCGTTTCCATCGCGGCCGCGATCGGCGAGATGCAGCGGAGCCATTCGGCCGATTGGGCCCAGGTGCCCGACTTGCCCTGGAGGAACAGGTGCGGCCCCATGGCCACCACCGAGATAAGTAGCAACAGGCCGTAGGTCACGCGCAGCGCCGATTCGGACGAGGCCGCGCGGCTGCTGACAAAGAACCCCAGGGTGCTGGCCTGGAGGGCCGCCACGGCCACCACCGCGTACAATCGCGCCACGTGTCCGGCCAGCGAAATGCCGCCCATCGCGTAGCAGGCCGCCGCGGCCGGCAGGCTCAGCGCCACCAGGATCGCCGCGAAGCCCAAGACGCCCAAGAGCTTCCCCAGGTAGATCGACCAAGGGCGCATGGGCGAGTTGAGCAACAACGCCAGGGTGCCCTGGTTCTTCTCGCGCACCAGCGACACCGCGGCAAACGCCGGAACGACCAGCACGAGCACGGCGACCACCCCGTAGCCGAACAGCCGAAAGACCTGTTCGGCCTGGGCCCCCGAGATCCCAACGTGGGCATCGGTCGGCCAGCGCAGCACGACGAGCAGGGTGTACACCACCGCGGCGCCGACCTGGAGGACGAAGGCCTTGCGCGTGCGGAGGAGGCCGACCAGCTCGCGTTGGACGATGGGGTGCGTCATGAGCGCCCTCCCGCGCGGGCGGTATTGGCCGTGGGCGAAGCGTCGGCCGCGTCCGCCCCGTCGTCCCGGGTGACCGAGAGGAAGGCATCTTCCAGGTCGGATTGCAGCTCGCGGAACTGCGTCACTTCGACCCCGGCCCGGACCAGGCCCGCCAAGACCTCGCCCAGGGCACGGTCGGGCAGGGCGGAGCGGAAGCGGACCATGGCCTCGGCAGGCGAGACGGCCACGTCGTTGGCGTCGGGGGCCAGGCGGCGGATCTCGTCGGCCGCCTGACCCGCGCCGTCGGGACCCGCCAATTGGACCTCGATCGTCCGCTCCTGGCTGACGCGCCGCATGATCTCGTCGAGCGTGCCGAACGCGCGCAGCCGGCCTTTCGTCAGGATCGCCACGAGGTCGCAGATGCGCGAGAGTTCCGGAAGCACGTGGCTGGTGACGATCAACGTCTTGCCCGCGCGCGCCAGCCGCAGGAGAATGCCGCGCATCTCGATCCGCGCCTCGGGGTCCAGGCCGTTGGCCGGCTCGTCGAGAATCAGCACTTGGGGGTCGTGGAGCAACGTCCGCGCCAGGCCCACGCGCTGCTGCATCCCGTGGCTGAGGCTCTCGACAAAACGGTCCTGCATCCAGGTGGCGTGGGTCAGTTCCAGGACTTCCGCGATGCGCGCGGCGCGCGCCTTACGCGGTATGCCGAAAGCAGCCCCGAAGAAGTCCAGGTACTCGCGCACCCGCATGTTCTCGTAGGCGCCGAACCGGTCGGGCATGCAGCCGACGAGTCGCTTGATCTTGCGGGACTCGCGGAGGCAGTCGGCGCCGGCGATGCGGGCCGATCCGCTCGTGGGCCGCACCAGGCCCACGAGGATGTTGATCGCCGTGGTCTTTCCGGCCCCGTTCGGACCGATCAGGCCGAGGATCTGACCGCGGCCGAGCGAAAAGGAGAGGCCGTCCAGGGCCAACAGATCGCCGTATTTCTTGGTCAGTCGGTCGGTGACGACGACCGGTTCGTCGGCATTCATCGGGGCCTCCGATCAGGGTTGCGGGGCTGCACTTCGCCCTCGACTTCCAAGCTGACCGCGTCGATTCTCCACATCGGGCCCGACTCGGTCACCAACGCGCCGGCGTTCTCGCGGCCCGACTCGTCGCCCACCCGGATCGCCAAGACCAGGCCGCCTTGGGCGTCCAGCGCGAGCAAGGCGGGCCGGTCGATCTCCAGGCGGAGCCTGCCGCGCGGTCCGTGCCAGTTCGCCACGACCACGGTCTCGCTCCCCGACGTCCCGAGGATCTCGACATCGCGCGACGGCGCGTCGATCTCGACCACGAGGACCGCCCGGTGCACGGCCAGGGGAAGGACCTCGGCAGGCAATTGGAACCGCAGCCAGGTCTCGGACGGCAGACGCAGTTCGACCCACTGGCGGCGCCCGTTGTCGAATGCCGACGAGTGCCGCAGCTTGTTGAACGGCACCGAGCGATAGGTCACGAACGGCGAGGGGATCAACACGCGGCGCCCCGACGGCACCGGCTCGACCGACACGGGGATCGCCACCAAGGCCGAGCCGTTTTGCCGCGCGCTGGCGGGAACGGTGAACCCCAAGTCGATCAAGTCGGTCCACACGTAAAGGCGCGGCTGGGGTGGCGGCGTCGCCTCCGGCGGCAGCGTCTGCTCGTAGATGGCGTGCCGGCGCCGCTGCTGTTCGGTCAGCAAGGCCGCGCGAAGGTATTGACCCGGCGACAACTCGTCGCCGGGCTCCGAGACGAAGCTGCCGTCGTCGTGGAGGCGCACGGCCAGCTTCCCGCCCGAAGGGCATACCAGCGCCGCATCCCCGGGCGATTGGAACGGGCCGGTCAAGGTCCCGACAAATCCCCCGGGACCGAACGACCCGCGCGCCGCGGCGGGCCAGTCCAGTCGCACGGTCTGGCGCACGGGAGCGAACCGGACGCCGGCGGGCAAGACCAGGTCTTCCCAGTGCCACACGTCGAGGTCGGTCCGCACGAGGCATCGGATCGTCCCTTCCAGCCCCGTCTGGTCGGGCCAGTACATGCCCCCGTGCGTGGCGGCGGGAACCACGTGGGAAGGCTCCGGGTGATAGAGGGCCAGCAAGCCGTCGATGTCGATCTCCTCGCCTCCCGGATCGACTTCCGCCTGCTGGAAGAAGGCGACCGTCGGCGGAATCGCCTGGCGCGTCGAGATGCCGCAGGCCGCCAGAACGCCCGCAGCGGCCAGCGCGGCCGAGGGGCCGATCCAGGCCAGCCGCTCGAGCGTACCCCGCCGCCAATACCACACGCCGCCGCCGACCAGCACGAGGCAGAAGGCACCAAGGACGCCACCGACCAGGCCGAGTGGCGGGATACGATACCCCACTTCCTCCGCGAGGAAGGCCGGCGCCTGCTCGCCTGCCACCTTGGGACCATCCCGGCCGGCGAGCAGTTCGCTCATGAGGCCGCGCAGGGCGGAAAGGGCAAAGCTCTGGCAAGGCGAGTCGCGGCCCGGCGGACGCGGATCGGTCTGGGTCCGTGGCCGCACCCACCCCCGGGCTCCCAAGGTGGTGCAGAGCACTTGCCCCCGCCCGAACCCAAACCGAAACGATGCCGGCCACCCGTTCACCGAGTGCACCACCTCGACGTCGCCGACCAAGACGCGCAGCAAGTCGACCGGCCGGTCGAACTCCCGAGGCGTCTCGACGGAGTACGTGCCGCTCGGACCAACCTGATGAATGTCCACCCGGGTAAGCCCGACCCGGTCGACGACTTGAAAACACAGTGCCTCGCCCAGAAGCAACCGGACCGTCTCGGGCTGGACGCGGTCCAGGGCAATCCACATCCGGCCGCCGCCCCGCAACCACTGGCGGATCGCGGCCCGCCCGGCCGCGTCGCCCGCAGGACGGTCGCCGGCGACGACCAACAGATCGACGACATCCAACCCTTCGGCGACGGGAGGAAGCCAGTCGCCCCAAAGGGGCACGACACGCGACTCGATGTTCATCGCGGCCTGAACGGCGAAGACGGCCTGGTACACTTCGTCGTCGCCGGCGGGGTCGGCGCCATCGAACACCCCGGCGACGATCAGGGGACTGCGGTCCACCGTCACCAGGTGGCTCGACCACATGGCGCCGTCCGATGCGGCCAGGCGGCCCTCCTCCCCTTCCGAACGATCGCGGGCCAACGTCCGGATCTCCGTGCTCAAGAAGCTTCGGGGGAGTTGATCGGGAACCCGGACCGGGCACCACGACCACCGCTGGGCTTGCGGGGGCACGAGCAGTTCCCGGGCGAATTGCACGCTCGGGTCTTCGGCGAAATAGACGCTCGGCCTCATGCGGGCGGGCCGGTCGGTGGGGTTGGTGGCCCGAATGCCCACCAGGCCCCATTGGCCGGGCGCGAAACGCCGTGTGGCCACGATTCCCCCGACCTCGGCCGAACGCACGGTCGGCGTGCCGGTCTCTTGCGCGGCAACCGCCGGCGACATGGCCAGGACGACGGCTACCGTCAGGATCGCCGGAAGAGCAACGATGGGCCGCATGGTGGCCTCGCACCGACAGACCGCCCCGAGATGGTCCTGCACGCCCGCGCGACCGGCCCCGCGGACCGGGCCGCGACGTCAGCCGCGAGTATAGCCCGACCTCGCGCCGCTAGCCAGTCTTTGGGCGATCGAACGCGGATCAGCCGCCAAACATGGGACACACCAGGTCGTACGCCACCACGAAAATGCCCGCGTCGGCAAGCAGATGGCTCACCCACGGCCCCACGAGAGACCCGGTGCGATGGTAGAGCCAGGCCCAGGCTCCGCCCCCGACCGCCACGGCGAGCGAAAACAACCCGGCCAGCGGGGTCCAGCCGAAGTACACGACCAGCAAGATGACATGGTGCGCCATGAAAGCCAGACTCGAGAGCACGACCGCCAAGCCCCAGGGCATGCGCCGACGGAGCTGTCCGAACACGAACCAACGCCAGTAGTATTCCTCGAGGAACGAGTGAACGAGCGAATAGAAGGCTCCCAGGGCGAGGAAACTCAGCGTTCCGCGAACGCCGAAATGGCGGATCTTCCTTTCGATCTCCGTGCCCGCGTAGGCGATCTGACCGGTTGGTTTGAGCCAGCCGTGGTACAAGGCCAACATGCCGACAAGAGCCACCACGCCCAGGGCGAGTCCCAAGCCCACCGACGTGCCTGTCGAGCCCCCTCCGCGGCGTTGGCTCGCCCAAGGACGCCAACCGGCAATGGCCAGCATCCAAGCGACCGGAAAGACAAACTGAATCGTCTTGCCGAGGCCATAAACGCCCCACTTCGCTTCGACCGAAGCGTCGGCCATTGCCACGAAATAGGCCCATGTCAACAGCGAGGGAAACCCGAGGGCAAAGAGCAAGGCGCCCAGACCGGCGCGGGTCGAGCCTTGAAAGCCAATCGAGTTTTGAGAGCCAGTCGTGCTCATGAAGGTCCAATACCGTGGCCGGGCAGCCCGCCCTGAAGGGGGTGTCTTGAGTGGAATCCCCAAGAAGGAATATAATCGTTGGGCGAGCGTATTGTTTGGGGTAATCTACGCAAGCACTGTCAGGGAGGAAGGCGATGTCATCGGCGCCCCCCGTATCGTGCGTCGCGCAAATCGGCGAAATGGCCGGCGTGGTGTGGAGGACACTCAGCTCCGAGGGGCCCATGAGCCTCACCAAACTGGTCAAGGCCGTCGGCCAACCACGCGACGTGGTGATGCAAGCCGTGGGCTGGCTAGCGCGCGAGGACAAGATTTGGATCGAGGACCAAGGGCGCAGTCGGACAATCTCCCTACGGGGGTAAAACCTCCCCCCAGTGATACACCCTGTTCGCTCCCGTGGTCCGCAGGAGCCTGTTACCTTCGTGGTGACGTCCAGCGGGCACGCCCGCGCGTTCTGGGTTACCTGATACGCTGGTCCCACGCGCCTCAGCCCGAGCCAACTCAGTGCCGACCGCACGGGGCCAGAGTGTCGTCGACTCGGCTACGTGGGCTTCTCGGCCTTCGCGGGCGAAGTCTTTGGTGGGGTTCGCAGGGCCTTTTCCTTGACGGGCTTCTTCGCGTCGCGCTTGGCCTTGGCCGCCGCGCGGAGATCGTTGACTTGTTTGCGCTGTTCGGGCGTCAAAACCGCCTCAATCTTGTCGTCGCGTTCCTTCTTCAGCGCATCGAGTTTGGCCTGGAGGGCCTTGATCTGCGCATTGAATTCCGCCTGGATGGCGTAGATCTTCTGCCGCTGGACGTCGTCGACGACCTCGCCGTAATAGGGCGGGAGTTGTCCGGCCCGGGCCTTTTTCCCGGGAGCCGCGTCGGCGGGTTTGGCCGCGGCCGGCTTGTTGGCGGGATCGGCATCTTGGGCCGGGGCCTCGCGCACCGCGAACGCGGCCAACGCCGCGACGATCGAAGCCTTCCACAGCCAGCCGGACAGCACACGTGCTCGATTCATGGGATACCCCTTTCGCTAGGAAGCCTATCAACGGACCCATCGCACAGCCGGCCATCATAGTTGCCCGAAGCGCACGCGGCAAGCATGCGCGCATGGCCGTCCGGCGCCAAATGCGCCCTTGTGCGCCAGGGGTCCAAAGCGTAGTCTTTAGGCGGGTGCATCCCTTGGAATGCGAAAGGGCCGTTATGACAAAGCGATGGTTCGTGTACTTGGTCGCGGGGGTGGTGGTCGGAATGGGGTTCGCGGGGCGAGGTTGGGCCCAGCCGCGCCGCCGGTCGGAGGCGGAGTCGGCGCGCCGACATCGCTCGGCCAGATCCCCGAGATCCAGGAAGCGGCAGGGCATTTCCGCAATGCCGACTACGACAAGGCGGTCGAGGTGCTCCGGACGGCGGTCAAGAAGCACCCCGATCTGCCTCCCGCCCACCTCATTCTGGCCCAGTTCTTCAACGCCACGAATCAGCCGGCCAACATGCGCAACGCCCTGGAGCAGGCCATCGCCGAGGACCCGGCCGATCCCGAGCCCTACGCGGTGCTGGCCGAACTGGCGGTGCGGAACCGGCAGATGACCGAGGCGGGTTTGCTTTACGCGAAGGTGCTGGAACTGGCCGACGCGAGGAAGGAGTCGAAGCGGGCGGCCTCGCTGCGGCGTCCGGCCCTAGCCGGTCTGGCGATGGTGGCCGACGCACGCAAGGACTGGCCCGCCGCCCAAAAATACCTCGAAGCCCTGCTGGTCGAGGAGCCGAAGAACGCGGGGGCTCTTCAGCAACTCGGCCGGGTCCTTTTCCACCAGAAGAAGCTGGACGAGGCGAAGAAGCGTCTTCAAGAGGCCGCCAAGGCGGGCGATGACGTGCTCAGCGCCGAGGCGAATCTGGCCCGGTTCTATCAGGAGGCGGGCGACACGGCGACCGCGGCCCAATACATGCTCGAAGCGATCAAGGCCAACCCGACCGATTTCCGCACCCGGTTGGTCGCCGCGGAATGGTCGCTCGAAATCGGCAAGTTCGATCAGGCCGAGACCCAGGCCCAGGCCGCCATAAAGCTCAGTCCCGACTCGATCGAGGCCAAGCTGGTCCGCGGCACGGTCGCGCTGTTCCGGAAGGACTACAAGACCGCCCAGGACATGTTCGAGCAGGCCCACCTGCAAGCCCCGGGCAACTTCTCGGCGACGAACAACCTGGCCTTGGCCCTGGTCGAGCAGGACGAGGAGTCGAAGAAACGCATGGCGTTGGATTACGCCCAGATCAATGCCCGGGTCGGACCCGACCGGCCCGAAGCCAACGCGACCCTCGGCTGGGTCTATTATCGCCTGGGCCGGATCGACGAGGCGGAGAACGCGCTGCGCAAGTCGCTGTCGATCGCCGGTCAACCGTCGCCCGACACCGCGTACTACTTCGCCCGGGTGCTCAACGACCGCGGGCGCAAGGAAGAAGCCCGGCGGTTGCTCGACCTGGCTTTGAAGGCGAAATCCCCCTTCCCGATGCGGCCCGAGGCCGAGGCCCTGGCGGCCGAACTGCGGAAGTAGGCGGTCACCTCCATGCGATGCAAACACAGAGTATTGCACACCGAGGATACGGACGATGGACATTCTGGATGTCGTTAGCGAACTGAAGACCAAGAACGATTCGAAGATCGTCATGCTCATTGCCGATGGGATCGGCGGGCTCCCGATCGAGCCGGGCGGCCCAACCGAGTTGGAGGCCGCCAAGACGCCGAACCTCGATCGTCTGGCCAAACTGGGCGTGCTGGGCAGCATGATTCCCATCAAGCCGGGCATCACCCCCGGGAGCGGGCCGGGGCACTTGGGGCTCTTCGGTCTGGATCCGCTGAAGTACGTGATCGGCCGGGGGGTGCTCGAGGCCACGGGCATCGGTTTTCAGGTCGGTCCCGACGATGTGGCCATCCGGTGCAATTTCGTCACCCTGAACGCCGATGGCACGATCAAGGACCGGCGCGCGGGCCGCATTCCGACCGCCGAAAGCGCGCCCTTGGCCGTCAAGCTGCGCCAGATCAAGATTCCCGGCGTCGAGATCTTCGTCGAGCCGGTTCAGGAACACCGGTTCGCCGTCGTGTTCCGGGCGGCGGGGCTCGGCGCCCGGGTCAACGACACCGATCCGCAGAAAACCGGGGTGAAGCCGCTGGATCCCGTGGGCGAGGACCCGGCCAGCCAGCGCACGGCCGACATCGCCCGGCAGTTCGTCGCGCAGGCCGAGAAGCTCCTTGCCGCCGAGCCCAAGGCCAACGGTTTGACGATGCGAGGCTTCTCGAAGAAGCCCGCGCTACCGACCTACCAGGAGACCTATGGCTTGAAGGCCGCGGCGATCGCCGTGTACCCGATGTACAAGGGGCTGGCGAGTCTGGTGGGCATGGAGATCGTGGGCCAACCGAAAACGTTGGAGGACGAGGTCGCTCTGTTGGCCCGCGTCTGGAACGATTACGACTTCTTCTTCGTCCACTTCAAGTACACGGACAGCCGCGGCGAGGACGGCAACTTCGGCGAGAAGGTCAAGATGATCGAACAGCTCGACGCGATCGTGCCCCGCATCGAGGCCCTCCGCCCCACGGTCCTGGTGGTCACCGGCGACCATAGCACGCCGGCCGCCATGGCCAGCCACAGTTGGCATCCCGTGCCCGTGCTCCTGAGCGCCCGCACCGTCCGGCCCGACGCGTGCCAGACGTTCGGCGAAACCGAGGCCCTGCGGGGCGGTTTGGGGCAGTTCGAGGCGGTGTACCTGATGCCTCTGCTGCTGGCGCACGCGGGCCGACTGGCCAAGTTCGGGGCTTAGACCGACCGCGTCGGTGGCCCCATGTGGCACCACATCAATCGCCCGGGACGCCCGCGCCCCCGCGAACAGGCCAACAGGCCACGAGTATGCCACTCGGCGTTGACCCGCCCGGTCAAGATCGCTAAAGTACCCCGTCTTCTCGAAAACTCCCAGAGCGGGATGCTCGCATGGGTGCCAGCGCCAAGAGGTCATGGCAGGACCTTTCCCCCACCCTTTGGAGGAGTCTCCCTCCCAGGATGAGGGTACTTTACATCACCAATCGGCAGCGGACGGGCGGCTGGCTGGCCGAGGCCTTTGCCCACGATAGCGCGACCGAAGTCCATCTCGAAGAGGCCCTGGGGAGTGCCGGCGGCTTGGCTCGGCTACGGGATGAGGCCTTCGACGTGGTGCTGGTCAGTCACGAGCCGGGCGAGTTGGATGCCCTCGATCTGATCGAAGGGTACCGCGCCGGCGGGGCCGACGAACCCATGATCGTGCTGGGCAACCAGAGCGAGCAAGAGATGGCGGCCTTGTGCTTCGAGGCCGGGGCCGATGCCTATGTGTGCGTGAACACCACCACCACGCGGACGTTGATCTGGATTGCCGCCCGGGCCATCCAGCGGCACCAGCTCGTGCGCGAAAACCGGCGCCTGGCCCAAGCCGAACAGCAGCGCCTCCAGCGTGAACATGCCGAAGCCGAACGGTTGCTGCTCCAGCAGCGCGCCTTGATCTCCGACCTGGAAGCGCTCCGGCAGACGAAAACGGCATCCCCCAGCCCGCTCGAACAAGCGGCAACCGGCTGCGCCGCGGAGCGTGACCCTCGGCTCCGAGCGGGCGATGCGTCGGCCGACGGTCTTCCGCCGGAACTCGTCCAGCACTACCGCGAGTTGCTCCGTACCTACGTGATCATGGGGTCGGGCAACCTGGCCCGCGAGCTGGGCCGGCTGGCCGAGCTATTGACCACGGCGGGCGTGACCGCGCGCCAGGCCATGTCGCTGCACCTGCGCGTGCTGGAGGAGTTGGTCCACGGCCTGGGCACGCGAAGCACGCGCCACGTCATGACGCGCGCCGACCTGCTCGTGCTCGAGATCATGATCTACCTGGCCGAGGGCTATCGCCAACGGTATCAGGAGCGGGTGCGCCCGCCGGTCCAGCGGCTGCTTCCCGGCTTCGAGCCGGCGCCGGCCAACTCGCGGCCCGCCGCCGCGTAGCCTGGCTTGGCCGCGCCGCTTCGCGCCGGCGGGCCCCTGGTCGGTTCACTGCTTGCCCAGCATGAACCCCTTGATGAACCAGCCCTGTTCCTCGCTGACCACGTAGGCGCCGGCCGGGCTCAGGTGGCGCCGCACGTAGTCGAACTCGGGCATCTTGCTGCCCTCGATCTCCTGCTTGCGCGGCACGCCCTTCTTTTCCGGACCGAGGAACGTGTTCAAGAGGCGGCCGAAGAGCATCTCGCTCTCGGGCATCTTGCCCTGCCGGATGAGTTCGTACGTCGGCCGATAGGTCTCGTCGGTGCGATTGAAGATCTCGGCCGTGCGGTCCGGAGGTTTCAGCGCGGCCAGGGCCTTCTGGACCACTTGGTACTCGACCGCCCGTGCCAGGCTCGCCTTCTCGTCGCTCTGCCGGAGCACCTTCTTGAGAAAGTCCACATGCGAGGCGATGAACAAGTGCCCGCGCGCCACGGTCAGGGCCTGATTGGGAAGGATCGGCGGTTGTTCGTGGGGCGTCTTCTGCGGCGGCGCGCCACCCGGCCCGATCGGCGGCAGATCGAGCGTCACTGAGGGAATCGACGACTTGTCGTGCGGAGCGCTTTCCCAGATGGTCCGCGAATGGCCGGGGACCGCCTCGGGATGGCGCCGCATGTCGGGGTCGTTCTTGAAGAGCTTGGCCAACGCGCGGTCCACCGCGTCTTCGTCCTTGACCTCGACCGCAAACAGCAGGCGCTCGCTGGTCGTGGTGATGGGCAGTTGGTAATCGGTCAGGATGGTAATGCGCGGCCCGAGATGCGACACCAGTTCGCTGCGCACGTTGATGCGCGGGCCGTCGGGGTCTTTTTCCAGCGACTGCAAGGTATCGGCCCACAAGCCCGGCTCGCCCTCGCTGTACAACTCGTCGAACAACGGCCCGAAGTGGTCGAACGCCGTCAGGATGTCGGCATAGAACGTGGCGTAGGCGGCCACGTCGCGCGGTGCCCAGGGCGGCGGGCCGAACTCCTTGCGGTTGGGGAACGACAGCATCTTCATCGCCCCCTCGAAAGGCTTCGGCGCGTAGATCACGGTGCGATGAATGATGTCGCACTTGTCCACGGCGAAGTCGAGGTACCCGCCGATCGCCTGCACCCCACCGAACCCCTGCTTCTTGAGCACGTCGATCATGCTCCGCTTGCGCCGCTTCGGCTTGTCGGTGCGTTCGGCGCGGGCGGCCTGGGCCACCTCGAGGTAGCCCAGAGGCTGAATCCACCAGCGGGCCTCGGGCGGCTCCTTGCCCGCATCGGCCTGACACCGGGTCATGACCGCCTGAAACGCCTTGGCCTCGGCCAGCGACCCGCTCCCTTGGCCAGCCAGCCGGGTGAGGATGCCTTGAATCACTCCCAGGTCGTCGGCGGCGGCCAGCAGGTTCCCTCGCACGAAGTAGATGGCTTGTTGGGGCGTGGCGGGCGCGGGATGCCCTTCGGGCGGAGGAATGTCGTACACGATCAGGGTGGCGCCGGCCGACTGCACCTGACGCTGTTTGGCCCCCTGCTTGGCCATGTTCGCCTGGACCTTCTTGAGCACCGCGTTGGCCTGCTCTTGATGGCCGGTGATGTCGGCCAACACCGCGGTCGCGTGCTTGCCGGGACCGGGCTGAATGGCGGCCACGGCCACCTCGCCGCCGGGGACCTCGCGGAGGTCCTCGACCGTCAAACCCAAACGCTCGCGCATGCCCGTCCAACGCTCGTCGAGCTGCCGGCGCAAGTCCTCGACGAACGGTTTCATTACGGGGTCCTTGATCAGTTGCCCCAGTTGGGTCTTGTTCCACTGGTCGGCGAATGACTTGACGTTGTTGACGGAGAGAAACGCCCGGGTCGTGTCAGGAAGAAGGTTTTCGCTTGCCCCCCGAGCGGGCTGGACGCCGTTCGCCGCCAAGAGCAAGGCCACTAGCAGCCAAAACGCCCCCATGGGATTCCGTGGCACGGGACATCTCCTCCGTTGACTGGAATTCGATAAAGAGCCGGCGAACTTCGCTGGCTGCGAAGAGTTTATAGACCGCCACGCGGTTCCGCTAGCCCGATCCGCGGAATCCAGGGCCACGCGAGACGCCGCCCGCCGCCGACCTCGGTTCGATTTCTTGTCCCCGGGCATCGGCTCGGGCATAATCGGGCTTATATGCGGTGCTTCGATAGCGAAAGCCTCAGCCACGACCCCATTCACGGGTACATACCATTTACCTCTCCGGTGGGCCTGCCCGAGGGTGAATCGGCCGAGCAGGACGTTATCGACCATCCGTGGGTTCAACGACTCCGCCAAATCCACCAGCTTCAGACCGCTTGGTGGGTCTTTCCGACAGCCGAACACACGCGCTTCCAGCACGTGTTGGGGGCCATGCATCTCGCCAGTCGGGCGGTGGAGCACTTGTTTGCCGGATTGCAGGAGGTGTGCCCCGACGTACCCAGCCGGGCCTATGTCGAGTCGCTCTTGCGCATGGCCGCGCTGTTGCACGATGTGGGGCACGGACCGTTCGGCCACTTTTTCGACCAGCACTACCTGGCCGACTACGGCTTGAACCACGAAACGGTCGGGGCCCATATCATCCGCCATGAATTGGGCGACATGCTCCGCCGCATCCGCCGCAACCCGAAAGGGGCCCTGGCGCCGGCCGAGACCCTCGACCCCGACCAGATCGCCATCCTGATCACGCGGCCGCACGAGGGAGAGCCGCCCGACATGCCCCAGTGGCTTCGTCTGCTGCGGAGCCTTTTCAGCGGCCTGTACACGGTCGACAACATGGACTTCGTGCTCCGCGACGCCTACATGTCGGGCTACAATGCCCGGGCGTTCGACCTCGACCGGCTCCTGCACTACAGCGTGTTCACGCCGCGCGGCCTGACGATCCACGAGCGCGGGCTTTCGGCATTGGTCCGCTTCCTTTCGGTGCGCGCCGAGCTGTTCCGCACGATCTACTTTCACCGCACGGTTCGGGCGATCGACCTCTCGCTGGTCGAGTTGTTCCACGACAGCAAGCGGTACTTGTTTCCGGGCAATCCGCTGGAGCATCTCGACGAGTACCAGCGCCTGACCGAGTGGTCGCTCTTGGTGCGCGTCGGCGCCTGGCCGCAGAGCACCGACCCGGCGATCAGCGCGCTGGGGCAGCGGTGGCGCGAGTTCCTCGCGCGCAAGATCCGTTGGAAGATGGTCTGCGAGCGGACCATCGTCTTTCGGCCCGGCCAGTCCGAAGCCACGAGCGTCTTCAGCCACGAGCGGCTGTTCGAGGCCGCGCTGCGCGAGCAGCTTCCACCGCACTTGAAGGACTTGCCCCTGCGCTTCGACCCGGCGCGGCACGTCCACCGGCCCGGCGGGCAAGCGCCCGCGGCCGGCCAGAACTACCTGTTCGATTCGGCCACCGGCCAGATCCGCAATCTCGACGACCGCGAGATGTTCCGGCAACTGCCCGTCAGTTACCGCATCTGCCGCATCTACGCCGAGGACCACCGGTACCAGCGCGAGGTGGCCGCCGCGATGGACCGCCTGATCGGCGCCAGCGAGGCCGACGACGCGACGAACATGTGAGGAAACCACACGAATCCGCCCCAGCGTGCCACGCGATGGGACAAGGCCATGTCCGACGAGATGAACCGGTACGACAACCCGCTGATCCACCGTTATGCCTCGGCCCGCATGAGCGCGCTGTGGAGCCCGCAACGCAAGTTCAGCACGTGGCGGCGCTTGTGGGTCGCCCTGGCCGAGGCCGAGGCCGAGTTGGGCCTGCCGATCTCGCCCGAGCAGATCGCCGAGCTGCGGGCCCATGTCGACGACATCGACTTCGCCGCCGCCGATCGCTATGAGCGCAGGCTGCGGCACGACGTGATGGCCCACGTCCACGCGTACGGCGATGCCTGCCCCACGGCCCGGCCCATCATCCACCTCGGGGCCACCAGTTGCTACGTGACCGACAACACCGATCTGCTCTTGCTGCGCGAAGGGCTCCAATTGGTGTTGCACGGACTGGCGGCCGTGCTCGACCGGCTGGCCCTCTTCGCCCGAAAACACCGCGATCTGGCCTGCCTGGCCTTCACGCACCTTCAGCCGGCCCAGCCGACGACGATCGGCAAGCGGGCGTGCCTTTGGGCCTACGATTTCGTCCTCGACGTGGCGGAGATCGAGCACCGCCTCGCCTCGCTGGCGGCCCTGGGGTCCAAGGGAACCACCGGCACCCAGGCGAGTTTCCTCGAACTGTTCCACGGCGACCACGCCAAGGTGCGCCAACTCGAAGAGACCATCTGCCGGAAACTGGGCTTCGCCTCGTCCTTCCCGGTGACCGGTCAGACCTACCCCCGCAAAATCGACGCGCAGGTCCTCGCGGCGCTGTCGGGCATTGCCCAAAGCGCGCACAAGATGGCGACCGACCTGCGGATCCTCCAGCACCGCAAGGAGGTGGAGGAGCCCTTCGAGGCCGAGCAGATCGGTTCGTCGGCCATGCCCTACAAGCGCAACCCGATGCGCTCGGAGCGGATCTGCTCGTTGGCGCGCTTCGTGATGAGCCTCGAGTCGAGCCCGGCCATGACCGCGGCCACGCAGTGGTTCGAGCGCACGCTGGACGACAGCGCCAACCGCCGACTGGTCTTGCCGCAAGCCTTCTTGGCGATCGACGCCGTGTTGATCTTGTGCCGCAACGTGACCGACGGCCTGGTGGTGTATCCCAACGTGATCGCGCGGAACCTCCAGGCCGAATTGCCGTTCATGGCGTCGGAGAACATCCTCATGGCGGCGGTGGCGGCCGGCGGCGACCGGCAGGACTTGCACGAGCGGATCCGGCGCCACAGCCAGGCCGCCGCGGCCGTGGTGAAACAGCTAGGCCGCGAAAACGACCTCCTCGACCGCCTGGCCGCCGATCCCGCGTTCGCCGCCGTCGATCTGCGCGCCGCGTTGGACCCGGCCAAGTTCGTGGGCCGGGCGCCCGAGCAGGTCGACGAGTTCCTCGCCCAGGTCGTCCAGCCCATCCTGGCGAAGTACCCCGCCGAGGCGGCCGTGGACGAGGTCCGCGTGTGATCTGGCGCGCGCCCAGCTTTTCGGGCCCTCACCGCGGCGGCCGGAGGATCTTCGTCGCGCACCACACCAACAGGCCGGTGACGAAGCCGACCGACAGAAGCATCACCACCCATCCGCCGAAGGTCATGGCGCGGCCTCCTGGCGAGCCTGTTCGTTTCGCTCCCAACGCCGTAGCGAGCGATGGACACACACGAACAGCACGGCGCAGAACAGGCCGACGACGACCACCGTCCCGGCGACCAGGGGCACGGTGGCCACGGCGTACAGCGGGTTCTTCGAGGCCGGAGCCGTCAGGTTCTGGCGGACCCAGAGGACGAACACGCCGATCAGGTACACCGGCGAAACGTACTTGATGATGAAGCCGAACACGCGGGGGATGCGGATCTCGGCGC
>JANLFZ010000078.1 GCA_024653385.1 Thermoguttaceae bacterium
GTCCCAGGCAACCAGCCACCGGGTCTGGATCGGAGTCAGTCCGAAGTCCTCGCGCAGACGCGCGTCGAAATGGTCCATGTGCGCTGCCCCGTAGAAGATCGCGATCTTCTTCTTTCCCGCGGCGATTTGCTTGCGAAGGACTTCCAGAGCCCGCTTGTTTCGGTCGGCGATGATGGCCGAGCCGTCGGGCCCCTCGATGGCGGTAAGCGATCCACCGAACTGCTGAAACTGCTCGGCAAACGCCCTTTTCAGGGCGAAGGCGCGGTTCTTGTTGAAAAGGGCCAGGAGAATCTGCATGTCGCTCTGGGCGGCATCCCCTTGCCGGCTAAGTGCGTACCCCCACATGCGGAGAAACATGCCCCAGAAACTGTCTCCTCGTTTGCGCATGGCCTCGGCGAATTGCTCGGGCGACAAGTCGGCGTGGACCATGTTGTCTTTCGTGTAGTCGATGGCACTCAGTTGGAACTCGAGTTCCAACACTTCGGTCATGAACGATTGCAGCATCGAGATGGGGTTGTCGCTCGTCGTGCGGCCACCCTTGGGGATTCGTGTTCCTTCCGGCGCAACTAGTTCATAGAGAACCACTTCGTACTTGGTGAACAAGCGGTTGAGTTCTTCGTAGTAGCTCTTCTCGCCGATGTGAACGGCTGAGACGAGGTCCACCGTGGGCCCATCCTGACTGCAATCGCGCGGCGCGTAAGTGACAACCGCTGCCTCCATCGCGATGGGCTCTTTCTTGGCGTCGCGAACCACCCGAAGGAACTCTGTCTTCTCTCGATCGCCCTTCGGTTGGATCGCCGGCTTGGCCGGCGGTTTGTCGGCCGCGAAACCCACATGAGTTGCGAGGCAGACAAGCAACGCGGCTGGCAATAAGAACTTACGACAAGGCATCGGGCGCCTCCAGAAATGGGACTCGATACTAGCCCGAAGCACGAGCGAGGGCCAAGCAATCGCTTTCCCCCAGCATGCACTTAGGGCAACGGTTTTCCCTCGCTTGCGCTTCGGGTTGGTATTCGGGCGGTTGGTTTTCCCTCGCTTGCGCTTCGGGTTGGTATTCGGGCGGTTGGTTGTCCCTCGCTTGCGCTTCGGGTTGGGAATGGTCCGCGCAGTAGGGCATCTGCGTTAGTATATCCCCCCAAGAGGTCGCACACAATTTTCGGGAACCTCCGACCCTAGCGATTCGTCCAATCCTACGCATTGAGCCCCCGCCAGACAGGAGGAGTGAGCGGCCGGGGAAAGCGCTTGACGGACTTTGTGGTTCCAATCATGATGAAGCGCTAACTTGGCCAATTCACAGAAGAGATAGCGTGAAAGGGACTTGGGAGGTTTAGGAAACGCAGCCAAGGTGGCTTGCCGGATGCAACGGGCGGGCTTGTCGAAGGCTCGCTTCCCGTCAAGCGTGCGCGCATCCGCCAGCCATAAACCCGCGGAGACGTGCCGTTACGGTCCCTTCCTTCGGGCGCGTCGCCCTGCGTTTTCCGGTCGCTCACGACGATTCTCGTCCGGCTGGGTGCCGCTACCCGGGTCAGCCGCCGATAGGGCAAGCCGCGTCGAATCGACCGTGGGTATTGGGTGGGTTGAACCAAGGGTCGGTCCCTTGGCGAACCGCCGCTGGGGCCTGTTGCGTGGGAGATTGGATGATTTCACCCTCGGCCAATAACACGCTGGTCCGTATCGAGTGCGCCGCGTCCGCTGGCTTCCAGCAATGGCTGGCGCAAGCCGGTGGCTCGGTGGCCATTTCGACCTATCAGGCGGGCAAGGTGGCCATGGTGGGTTGGGATGGCCGCCAGGTCACGCTCTTGATGCGCCAATTCGACAAGCCGCTGGGCATGGCGCTCCAGGGCGATCTGTTGGCCCTGGCCACCCGGAACGAAGTCTCGGTCTTCGCCAATGCGTCGCTCTTGGCGCACGACTATCTGGAAGACCAACCCGGCCGGTACGACGCGCTGTACTTGCCGCGGGCCACGTATCACACGGGCGACCTGCACACGCACGACGTGGCGTTCCAGGGTGACGGGCTTCTTCTGGTCAACACCCGGTTCTCGTGCCTTGCGCGGCTGAGCTACCGCCACAACTTCACCCCGGTCTGGAAACCCGCCTTCGTCACCGATCTCGTGCCCGAGGATCGTTGCCACCTCAATGGCGTCGCGCTGCGCGACGGGGAACCGGCGTACGTGACCGCGCTGGGCACGACCGACACGCCGGGCGGGTGGCGCGAGAAGAAGGCTTCCGGGGGCGTGGTGATCGAGGTGGCCAGCGGCTCGGTGGTGGCCGGCGGCCTGTCGATGCCGCACTCGCCGCGGTGGTACGCGGGCCGGTTGTGGGTGCTCAACTCGGGGACCGGCGAAATCCTGGCCTTGGATCCCGCAAGCGGCCAGCGCGAGGTGGTCTGCGGGCTGCCCGGATACCTTCGGGGCCTCTGCTTTGTCGGGCCGATCGCGCTGGTGGGCTTGTGCAAGATCCGCGAGAAACACCTTTTCGGGGGCCTGCCGATCCAACAGCGCTACGACCGGCTCCGTTGCGGGGTGGCGGCCGTCGATCTGCGGACCGGGGCGGAACTGGGCATGTTCGAGTTCACGGCGGGCTGCGAGGAGTTGTACGACGTCCAATTCCTGCCGGGTATCCGCCGGCCGATGATCCTCAACCTCGACAAGGACGCGGTTCGCCAAGCCGTGACCCATCCCGAATCCTCGTGGTGGCTAAGGCCCAGCGCGGAGATTCGGGACGTTCCGGCCGGGGGGCCGGCCCCCGCCGCGGCGCCGCCCGTGCTCGCGGCAACCGATACGATGTTCTCATCCTCCAACGGACCCGTGGCTTCCGGACACCGGAATTCAGATTAGGGGAAGATAGTCATGTCGCGTTTTGGACTGCCGCTTCGGCGACGTATCGCCTCGACCATGGAAAACCTCCGTGGCAAGTTCGGCCGCAAGGCGGCCGGCCTGCGGAGGACCCGGAAGCCCCGCCGGCTGCAAATCGATCCGCTGGAAGAGCGGACCCTGTTGAGCCTCTCGCCGGGCGACTGGGAAGACATCCAGGTCACCGAGGGCATCAGCTACAACCAGACGACGGGCCGGTTCGACGTCCACCCGCAATACAGCCGGGAACTGGTTTCCCAGTCGCTGGCCGCGGACAACGACGGCGATTTCGTCGTGGTCTGGACGCGGTTCGACCCGGTGCTCGATCCGGTGACGGGCCAGCAGATGGTCGACGCGCAGGGGAACCCGCGCACCGAGGCGAACATCTATGCCCGATACTTCACCGACGAGGTCCAGCGGATCACGCTTCCCCGCGGCGTGCTCACCAACGCCGACCCGGGAAGCTATGCCCGTTTCTCGTTGACCTACGGCGATCCCGGGGCCCAGAAGCTCACCATCACGTCGGCGTATCAGCCCGGCGTGTCGGGGCAGCAGAACATCCAGGGGACGATTACGATCGCCTTCCAGCCGCCGGGCGGTGGTTTGCCGCAGACGCAGGTCTGGTTCTATGACGAGACGAGGACGCTTCAAGAGCTTCAGACCGAACTCCAGGCGCAGATCCAGAACTTCGGCGGCGTGCTGGCCGACGCGACGGTCCAGGCGCTCAATCCGCACGAGTTCGTGATCAACTACGGCAGCGCGGCGGCCGGGCAGAACCCGAAGATTTCGATCCAGACTTTCAGCCTGAGCGGGTTCTTGCCGGCGGTGCAGGTCTCGACGGTGCGCCAGCCGACGGTGATCGCCAACATTCCCATCTCGCCCGACAACCCGGCGCTGACCGCCCAGGCCATCGAGCAGTACTTCTGGCAGACGCAGCAGACCAAGGGCATGGGGCCGACCGAGCTTCCGCCTCCGGACCGGGTCCCGCCGGAAGGGCCGTACAGCGAACCGGAAATCCTCTCGACCGCGGTTCCGCTGGTGACCGTCACGCCGGTCCTCGGGCTGGTCGATGCGGCGGGGCAAAGCCTCGACGGGCTGGTCTTCGACGTGACGTTCGGGGGCCGCTCGAGCAACGTGAACCTGACGAACACGTCGGGCAAGAAGGACCATCCGCCGCTGGTGATTTCGGCGGTGGTCGACGAGTCGGGGGTGGCGTTGACGCCGCCGGCCGGCAGCGTCAAGACGCTCAAAGAGCCGTCGCGCGAGTTCCGCGTCAACCCGCCCGAGCCGGATGACCCGTTCACCTACGGTCCCGACGGCTTCGACCAGATAAACCCCTCGGTCGCCATGGACGCGGACGGCGACTTCGTCATCGTCTGGGAGAGCAAGATCCCCGAGTCGCAGATTCCGGGGAGCGTCAGCGATATCTACGCGCGGAGGTTCTCGCCGATCGGCCTGGTCGACGACCCGGCCTCGGTGCGCGGGATGATGCGCGACGCCAACGGCAACTTCATTCAAGGCATCAAGACGTACTACGACGACGTCCAGACGTTGCGTTTCAACGTGGGGACGGGTCGCGTGACGGGCACGTTCCGGCTTCAGGTGGGCGATACGGGCACACCGACCAACGTGATCGACTTCGACAGCAGCAACCCGACCGGCAACGCCGCCGCGATCGAAGCGGCGCTTGTGGCGGCGGGCTACCAGGGCGCCACCGTCCGCGCGCTGAACAACAGCAATCCCTACCAGTTCCAGGTGACTTTCGGCGGACTGTCGGGCGGCGTCAACCAGCCCAAGCTCGTCTACGTGCCGGAGCTGAACGTTCAAGGCCAGCCCACGCTGCCGGGCACGGTGACCGTCATCGACAGCGAGCCCGACGGCGACCCGGTCGCCGTGGGAGCGGAGGACATCTCGACCTTCCGCGTGAACACCAACACGGCCCGGCCGCAGTTCCAGCCGAGTGTCGGCATGGACGAGGCGGGCAACTTCACCATCGCCTGGGCCACCGGCGGCCAGGACATGAGCTTCTTCAACCACATCCTCATGCAGCGGTTCGGCCGCCGCGGCGAGCGGTTGGGGAACGAGGTCCAGCTCACGTTGGACGACACGGTGGTCTACTTCGAGCCGTTCGTGGCCATGAGCAACGACGGCCAGACGGTGGTCACGTGGAGCCGCACCGCGAACTTCGAGTACTTCACCAACGGCGTCTACGCCGTGGGGACCTTCGCGTCGCTGTTCGCCCCGAACGGAACGCCCATCGCGCAGCGCTTTGGGGTGATCGGCGGGGGCGGCGCCGCGGCGGCGTTCGATAGCGCGAACAACCTCATCATCACGGCCGACGCGCTGTTCGACGGGGACAGCATCGGGGGGACCTCGATGGGCGTCCACGCCATCATGTACCGCCCCGACGGCAGCGTGCTGCGCCCCGAGTTCCGCGTCAACAGCGCCAGCCTGACCACCGGCGGCACGCCGTTCTGGCCGCTCTACCAGACCCTCGCTCGGCCGGCGATCGACGCCGACGGCGACCTCGCGATCACCTACGAGGGCTTCGGCGCCGACGTCTCGCAAAACCTCTACCTGTCGAGCACCCGGGCCAGGGATCTCTTGCGGCGCGAGATCAACGCGACGAAGAACGCCGACCTGCGGCAATTCTTCGACCCCGCCACCGAGTCCCTGCCGATCTTCGACTTCAACCAGGGCACCAGCGGCGACATCGACTCGGAACTCGAGGCGGTGATGATCCGGGCGTGGAACCGCGTCGGCAAGAACCCGACCGCCGACCAGTTGAAGCAATTGGGCAGGCTCTACGCGATCCTCAACAGCGTGGCGGGGCAACTCCGCGGCGAGGCCAACGGCGCGCTCTTCTCGCGGTTCGACGCCGACCCGGTCAGTGGCCAGTACACCACGGTCTTCAGCGACAGCGTGGCCAACGCCCAGCGCGACGGCCACAACGACCGCTGGATCCTCAAGATCGACGGCAACGCCACCCAGGGCGATTTCACGATCCGGCTGTACCACTCCTCGGTGTCGGGGTATGAGGACATCACGGTCACGCCGGTCTATTACAACAATGGTCCGGTGAACCCGGCCCAGACGCGGGCGGCCATCGAGACGGCCCTGCGGGGCGCGCAGCGCACCGGCACGAACTGGCCCTACAACTACTTCGAGGGCCCGGTCACCGTCCGCCAGATCTCCAACAGCGCCTTCGGCGGCGAGAAGCAGTACCGCGATGGAACGCCCTACGACCTCGACAATCTGTTCTTCTCGTCGATCGCCTCGAACGACCTCTTGTACGAGATCACGTTCCAGGGCGAGGTCCACGACACGCAGATGTACATGTACGTCACGCGGCACAACATGCAGGTCGGCAACACCGCGACGTACTCGCCCGAAGTCGAAACCTACATGACGGCCGACGAGGGAACGCTCCAGACCTTCGTGGCCATCGACATGCAGCCCGACGGCAGCTTCGTGACGACCTGGACGCAACAGGAGCGGAACACCTCGGGCGGCTCGGCCAACCAGAACATCTACTACCGCCGGTTCGTCGAGACGGTCGACACGGCCGGCCCGCGCCTGATCGAGCTGATGGACGCCGACGGCACGTGGATCGACGACCAGGGCGCGGTCGACCGTCCGGCGCGCTTCATCATCGTCACCTTCGACGAAGAGATGATGACGACCGGCCTGGACAGCGTGACCAATCCCGACAACTGGGAGTTGCTCAAGAACGGCGTGCCGCTCTTGGGCGGAATCAAGGCGATCCACTACGGCATGAACAAGTCGGCGGAGCTGGCGGCCAACAACCCGGCCAGGTGGCAGGGCCTCAACCGCCTGCCGACGAACAAGTACGAGGCGGTCATCGAGCTGGACGGCAACGGGTTCGACCCGGACCCGAACGGCGTCACGCCGGAGCTGTCGGTGGGCGTCTACACGATCCGCGCGCGCACCCCGGTGGCGGCGACGGGCACGACCCCGGCCCGCAGCGGCCTGCGCGACCGCCAGGGCAACCCGCTGGGCTTCACGGGCTTCACGCCCGCCGGCCAGGACTTCCAGCGCGTGTTCGTGGTCAACCAGCCGGTCAGCGCGGCATTGGGCGACACGCCGGTGACGGGGGTTTCAGGCGGCAACAACGCCCGCACTTACCCCGAGACGCCCGGCGCGGTGGCGGTGGACGCCGACGGCGACTACGTCGTGGTCTGGACGGCGACCGATCCGGCGACCGGACTGGACCGGGTGTACATGCGGCTGTTCGACTCCGACGGGACGCCGGCCGACATGCCTTTGGCCGATCCGATCACGCGGCAACCGATCCTCGATGGCCAGGGCAACCCGATCGTTTCGCCCGACTCGGCCCCGGTCCTCGACGTCACGCCGATCACGTTCGGTTCGCCGTTCAATCAGGACGATCAGCGCTATGCGAGCGTGGCGGTGGACGCGGATGGGGACATCATCGTCACCTGGACGAACTTCCGCGACGAGGACGGCCTGGCGGCCAACGGGCGCGAACAGGCCGACATCTACGCGCGGCGGTTTAACGCCTTGGGCGGCCTGGTGGGTGTGAGTTCCTCGGGCGCGCCGGTGTTCGACGCCGGCGGGTCGGGCGAGGCCTTCCGCGTCAACACGACCACGGCCAGCGTGCAGAAGTGGTCGAGCGTCGCGGCGGACGTCGACGGCGATTTCGTGGTCACCTGGTCCAGCCTCGGCCAGGAAGGCAGCGGCGGCACCGGGTACGGCATCTACGCCCAGCGCTTCAACTCCTACGGCGACAAGGTCGGCGGCGAGTTCCGCGTGAATGCATCGATCGCGGGGAACCAGCAGTACTCCAGCGTCGCCATGGACGCGCAAGGCGGTTTCGTCATCACCTGGACGACCGACCCCACCGGCACCAACGCCGACATCATGGCCCGCGTCTTCGGCGCCAACGGCGACCCGGTCACCGGCGAGTTCGCGGTGCCGATCACCACGGCCGGCAACCAGAAGTACGCCGACGTGGCGATGGACCTCTCGGGCGACAACTTCGTGGTCGCCTGGCAGAGCGCGGCTCAGGACGGCGACGGCTACGGGGTCTATGCCCGCACCTTCACCCGCGCCGCCGGCACGTTCGTCCCGTCCTCGGCCGAACTGCGCGTCAACACGACGACCGCCGGCAACCAGATGTACCCCTCGGTGGCGATGAGCCACCAGGGCAACTTCGTCGTGACCTGGAGCGGGCGCGGCGAGCAGACGGGCCAGCGCGACACCTCGGGCATCGGCGGGGTGTATACCCAGCGGTTCGACGTGACGGCCGGCGGCGTGCTCCGCGTTGGCGGCGAGACCCGGTTGAACAACGTGACGAACGGGAACCAGTGGGTCTCGTCGATCGGCAGCGACGGCGAGGGGAACTACGTGGTCGTGTGGACCGGCATCGACCCGGCAAACGTGTCGAGAACGCTCGTGTTCGGCGCGGCCAGCGTCAACATGCTTCCGATCGCCGATGCCGATGGGCCCATCGTCACCGGGGTCACGACGCTCGACAACACGCGGCTTGCCCAGGACGACGTGATCCAGCCCGCCCAGCCGGGCCTGGAATCGCTCAAGGTGCTCTTCGGCGAGAGCTTGTCGATGGTCGGCGACGCCGGCGGAGCCAATAGCGTGATCAACCCGGCCAACTGGCTGCTGCTGGTCAACGGCGGGGTGATGCCGGGAGCCATCGCCAACGTCACCTTCACCCGAAACGCCCTGACGCGCAAGTACGAGGCGACGGTGCAATTCGACGGGAACGGGCTCGACAGCGGCGTCGTGCCCTTGGCCCCCGGCGAGTACGTGCTCGTGGCCCGCGATGCCATCACCGATGGCGTCAACGCCCTGGACGGCAACTACGACGGCGTGCCGGGCACGGCGCCGCGATCGGGGTATGAATTCCGCTTCACGGTGCTGGCCGCCCTCGGCGTCGACGACGAGTTCCGCATCAACGTGCCGACCCCGCCCGACCAGACGTTCTCCACCCCGTTGGGCACGGGGACGGCCCTGGAACAGTCGAGCCGCACGGTGGCCGTGGACCACGACGGCGACTTCGTGGTCGTGTGGATGGTCCAGACCGCGTCGGGGACCGACATCATGGCCCGCGTCTACGACCGCAACAACGTGCCGCTGACCGGCGAGATCGCCGTGAACACGGTGACGGCGGGCCAGCAGCGCAACGCGGCCGTGGCCTGCGATGCCGACGGCGATTTCGTGGTGGTCTGGGAGAGCCAAGGCGAAGATCCCGACGGGAGCTGGGGCGTGTACGCGCGGCGGTTCTCGTCGATGGGAGTGCCGCTGGGCGCCCCGTTCCGCGTGAACGCCACCACCCAGTACGACCAGGTCAACCCGGCCGTCGCGATGGACGACTTCGGTCGGTTCGTCGTGGTGTGGGCGACGGCGGGGACGAACTACGGCTACTTCAACGATATCCGCGGCCAGGTGTTCGACTCGCGCGGCGAGAAGGTCGGCAGCGAGTTCCAGGCGAGCACGCCGGTCGTCGGCTTGAACACCGTGGCCGGACTCGCCGAAAACAACCCGGCGGTCGCCATGAACGGGCGCACCGGCGACTTCGTCGTCGTTTGGGACGAAGTCACGGCCCAGGCGGCCCGGCGCGTGGTCGATACCCAGGTCTTCGCCCGGCTGTATAGCGCCAACGGCACGGCGCAGGGCGCGGCGTTCCGGGCGGATAACGGTCCCGGGGCGGGCGGGACCTCCGTCGCCCGCACCGCCCGCAACCCCCAGGTCGCGATGAACGACAACGGCAGCTTCCTCCTCGTGTGGGAGAGCTTCGGCGTCGACGACCCGGGGCCCGCCAGCTACGGCGTGTTCTACCGCGGCTTCGACGCGACCGGAACGCCGACGGGCGGCGGCCAGATCAACGATGCCCTGTTCGCCGGCCAGCAGGTCAATGCCACGGTGGCCACCGACGCCAATGGCGGTTTCACGGTCGCCTTCAACGGCGCCGGCGCCCAGCCCGACCCGTTCAATCCCGGCAACCCCAACCTCGCCACGCAATTCGACGCCGAAGGCGTGTTCTTCCGCCAGTTCGACGCGCAGTTCAATCCCGTCGAAGTGCAGCGGCGGGCGAACCAGACCGAAGGGGGCGTGCAGCAGTTCCCCTCGGTCGGCGTCACGCGCGACGGCGACCCCGTGATCGTCTGGAGCGGCAGCGGCGTCGGAGACCGCCAGGGCATTTTCGGACGCCGGTTCCGCGACACCCTCGACGCGGTCGGCGCGACCATCAGCGACGTCGTCTCGCCCAAGGGGAACACCATCCCCAACGGCGGGCAGGTGGCCGAGGACATCGAGTACCTCGTCGTCACCTTCGACGAGGAAATGCTCGTCGGCGGCGCCAACGGCGTGACCAACCCGGCCAACTACCAGTTGCTGCGTAACGGCGTCGGCCTGACCGGCGCCATCCAGCAGATCGCGTTCGGGCTGAACCAGGGATCGGCCGTCCTGCCGGGCTACCCGCAGACGAACAAGTGGGAAGCAGTCATCGCCATCGACGGCAACGGCACGGCGGCGGGCGATCCGCGGCTGAGCGAGGGCCGCTACGAGTTGGTGATCTCCAGGCAACTCCGCGACATCAACGGCAACCCCCTGAACCGCACCAACGCGACGCCCAACGGCGCGAACACGATTTGGGTGTTCAACGTCGCCCCGCCGGCCCAGGGCGAGACGCTCGTCAACGATCCGCCGGGCAACCAGCGCACCGAGAGCCCCCAGAGCACGGCCTCGGACGCCGACGGCGATTACGTCGTGGTCTGGACCAGCGATCAGGCGGGCCGGCAGGGCGTCTACGCCAAGCTGTACCAGACGACCTGGGTGAACGACCCGGCCGGCGGACGGCGGTCGGCCACCGCCGAGGTCGAGGTCCTCAACCCGGCCACGGGCCAGCCGTGGTTCAACAACGAGATCCTCGTGACGGCCGAGCCCACCGCCTCGTTCGCCTCCGTGGCGCGCGACGCCGATGGCGATTTCGTCGTCACCTGGTCGCAACAGGACCTCGACGGCTCCGGCCAGAAGACCGACTGGAACATCTACGCGCGGCGGTACACGGCGGCGGGGCAGCCCTTGGGCGAGGCCTTCCGCGTCAACAGCGTGATCGACACGCCCGCGCTGCGCTACTCGGTCCAGCGATACTCCCAGGTCGCGATGGACACCGAAGGCGATTTCGTGATCACCTGGCAGAGCCTGGGCCAGGACGGCAGCGGCTACGGCATCTACGCTCAGCGGTACAGCCCGGCGGGCAATCCGCTCGGCGGCGTGAACGAAATCCAGTTGCTGACGTTCATGACCACCGCGACGCTGGACTTCCAGCTCGGCTGGGACCGCAACGGCGACGGATTCCTCTCGGACAACGAGAAAACGCCGCTCATTACGTTCGCCGGCAGCGCGTACGCCGTGGTCGACGAGGTGCGTAGCGCCCTGGCGGCCTTGGGCGCGGAGGTCGAGGTGCGCGCGGTCAGCCAGCGCGAGATCCAGGTCCAGTTCGTCGGGCGCGACGGCAGCCGCGACGTGCCGCTGTTGGTGCCGATCTCGTCGGGCCTGCGGGTCCAAGTCCAGGCCGAGGGCAAGAGCGGCGAGTTCCGCGTCAACGACACCACGCTGAACAACCAGACCAACCCCTCGATCGCGATGGATGCCGACGGCGACTTCGTGATCACCTGGACCAGCCAGGGCCAGAACGGCGAACCCGGCTCCGACACCGATATCTACGCGAAGAAGTTCATCAGCAACCGGTTCCTCCGCGGGGCGAACCTGTTCGGCGTCGCCAGCGGGTTCTCGAGCACCGACACGTCGGTTCCGCTGAACGAGGCGGAGGGCTTCGTGGTGACGGTCGACGACCCGGCCAACCACGTGGTCCGTCCGGGAAGCGGCGTGGACGGAATCGTTCAGGTCAACGTGGGCGGCGCGTTCAGCGGCACGGGCGCCCTGTTGTGGACCGGGCACCATATCCTCACCGCGGCCCACCTCGTGTGGCCGACCGGCGCCGCCGCGCCCCTGCCCGCAAATCAGGTCACGGTCACGTTCAACATGCCTTCGAGCACGGGGACCGGCACGACGCCGGTCACCATGGCCGTGTCCCAGGTCTTCATCAGCCCGAACTACAATCCGACGGCCGTGGGCTTGGGCGGCGACATCGCGGTCTTGACCCTGGTGGACGAAGCGCCCGCGCTGGCGCAGCGGTTCAACCTCTACCGTGGTTCGGACGAGGTGGGCCGCGTCGGCACGCTGTACGGCTACGGCGATTTCGGCACGGGCGACGTGGGCAATGTCAATCCGGCCGACAACCAGAACCGCACCGGCCAGAACCGTTACGAGGCGACCGGCCTGTTGATCGGGCTGGCCCCCGACCTGTTGGTCTACGACTTCGACAACGGCCTGGCTGCCAACGACGCCTTCGGCACCCTGTACGGTCTGAGCGACCTCGGCTTGGGCACGCTCGAGGCTGCCAGTGCGCCGGGCGATTCGGGCGCGCCGGTGTTCATCAACGGCTTGATCGCGGCGGTGGTGACCGGCGGCGTGACCTCGGGCTCGCCCGACTTCCTCGCCGGGACGAACTCCAGTTTCGGCGACATCGGCTTCGACACCCGCGTCTCGGTCTACGCCGACTGGATCGACAACGCGATCCAGGCCAACACCCTGGAGTTCCTCGTCAGCCAGCCGACGGGCACGCTGACCTACACGGTCGGCAACCAGAAGTGGTCGACCGTGGCCATGGACGCCGACGGCGACTTCGTGGTGACGTGGACGAGCTACGGCCAGGACGCGCCGGGCTCGAGCTACGGTTACGGCTCGGGCGGGCAGAACGGCGTCTTCGCCCGGCGGTTCGACGCCACGGGCACGCCGGCGGTCGCGGCCCCGAACGAGTTCCAGGTCAACAGCTTCGCCGAGGGGAACCAGCAGCGGTCCAGCGTGTCGATGGATGCCGACGGCGACTTCGTGGTGGCCTGGGAGAGCTTCCAGGACGGCCCGACCGGCGGCGGCACTCCCGACAGCTATGGCATCTACGTCCAGCGCTATGCTCGCACATCCCAGATCGGCGCCAACCCGTTCCTCGGCCCCAACGGCGAGATCGGCGGGCAGCTCCGCGTCAACACGACGACGGCCGGCGACCAGCGCTACCCCAGCGTCGCCATGGACCATGCCGGCGACTTCGTCGTGGCCTGGAGCGGCAACGGCACGCAGCCCGGCCAGGTCGATGCGCAGGGCGTGTTCTTCCAGCGGTTCGAGAGCATCGCCGACGAGGCCGGCCCGGTGGTCGCCGATGTGCTCAACGTCGTCACGCTGACGACCGGCGGCACGACCTACCAGCACGTGCGCGAGTCGAGCATCCTCAACGGGCCGGTCACGAGGTTCGTGATCGACCTGGGCGAGGATCTGAATCAGTTCGGCGGGGTCAACGGGGTGCACAGCATCCTCAACCCGAACAACTGGTCGCTCGCCCGCAACAACGTCGTTCTTTCGGGCGGCATCGCCGACGTGCAGTTCGGCTACAACGCCCTCACCAAGAAGTTCGAGGCGACGGTCACGTTCGACGGCGACGCGTCGCAGGCCGGGTTCCAGCCGCTGGCTTCGGGCGAGTACGTGTTGACGCTCCGCGACCGCGTGTGGGACCTGTTCGACAACGCCTTCGACGGCAACTACGACGGCGCGCCCGGCGGCGATTTCCGGCGGAAGTTCACGGTCGTCGGCGGCGACGGGACGGTTCCCGGCGGCGACGGCCCGGGCGACCCCACCACCGACGAGGACGACCGGGTCAACAATACCGAGACCGGCGTGCAGAACGACCCGGCCGTCGCCAGCGATGCCGACGGCAACTACGTGGTCGTGTGGGTGACGTACGGTCAGGCGCCCGATCTGACGACCGAGGGGAACATCCTAGGCCAGCGCTACAACCGCGCCGGCCAGCGCGTGGGGCCGCAATTCCTGGTTAGCTCGTTCAGCACGGGCAGCCAGATCCAGCCCGACGTGGCCATGGACCGATTCGGCAACTTCGTGGTGGTGTGGTCCGGCCAGGGCCAGGTCGGGCAGGGAGCCAACGCGGTGATCGACGACCGCGGCGTCTGGGCCCGCGTGTTCAACGCCGATGGCAACCCCTTGGGGACCCAGTTCCTCGTCAACCAGACGACCATCGCCATTCAGGACCAGCCCGCCGTCGCGATGGATGCCCAGGGCAACTTCGTGGTCACCTGGAGCAGCAACGCCGCCACCTTGGACCACTACGGCATCTGGGCCCGGCGATTCAGCTCGGCGGGCGTGCCCCTAAGCGGCGAGTTCCTCGCCAACGCGACGATCAACCCGGCCCAGACCGCCTCCGACGTGGCCATGGACGACGACGGCAACTTCGTCGTCGTCTGGCAGAGCGACGGCCAGGATGGGGTCGGCTGGGGCGTGTACGGCCAGCGGTTCGACGCCAACGGGAACATGGTGGGCGCCGAGTTCCGCGTCAACGATTACACGGCCAGCGATCAGGTGGCTCCGCAGGTCGCCATGGACGCCGACGGCGACTTCGCCGTGGTCTGGTCCAGCTTCCTCCAGGATGGCAGCGGCTACGGCGTCTACGCCAAGCGGTACAATCGCCTGGGCCAGGCGCTGACCGGCGACGTTCGGATCAACCAGCTCACCGAGGCGTGGCAGTACCAGCCGGCGGTCTCGATGAGCGATAGCGGCATGGCCGTCGTCACGTGGACCGCCCAGAACCAGGACCAGTTGGGAGGGCACAACGACGGCGTCTTCGCCCGCGTCTTCAACCCCGACGGCTCCGATCTCGTCAACCCCGCCACGGGCCTGCCGTACGGCGAGTTCCGCGTCAACGCGGTGGTCGTCGGCCACCAGAACGCCTCGGCCGTGGCCATGGACGCCGACGGCGATTTCACGGCGGTCTGGGTCGGCCCCGACGCCGACCAGACCGGCGTCTACCAGCGCCGCGTGCGTCTGAACCCCGATGCGGGCAGCGCGGCCAGTTCGTTCGCCACCCAGTTCTCCGGCTCGATCGGCTGGAGCGGCGGCTGGACGGTCGATCCGATGGCGGGCGGCCCGACCTCGATGTCGATCGTCGGCACGCCCGGCGACGACGTGTTCGTCTTCGAACTTGGCGCCACGCCGAGCACCTGGAATGTCCTGCTCAACGGCGTGCGCCAGTCGGTGGACTACCGCACCGCCCTGTTGAGCTACGACGGCCGCGGCGGCAACGACACCATCCAGATCGTCGGCACCGCGGCCCGCGAACAAATCGAGATCCACCCGGGTCGCCTCGTGATCAACGGCAACGGTTTTGGATTCACGGCCGCCAACGTCGAGACGATCACCTACGACGGCAGGGGTGGGGCCGACGAGATCACGCTCTACGACACCGACGGGGCCGACACGGTCGTTCTGACCCCGCCCGTCGGTTCGACGCCGCTTGCGGCGTCGATGGTCGGCGGCGGCTACACCACGAATGTGCGCGACGTGCGCTCGGTGGTCGTCTACTCCAACGGACACGCGCAGGATACCGTCCGGTTCAACGATAATCCGAACCTCGCCGATACCTTCACCGCCTGGCCGTCGGCCGCGATGATGGTGGGGACCGGGTACTCGCTGCGGGCCAACGCCTTCCGCAATGTGCAGGCGGTCTCGACGGGCGGCAACGACGTCGCCCAGATCTTCGACGGCGCCGGCGACGACACCTTCACCGCCACGACCACGTCGGCCGTGCTGACCGGGAGCGAGGCGGGCATGGCCTACTCGCGCACGGCCACGGGATTCCGCCGGGTCTATGCCATCGCCTCCAGCGGCGGTCACGATACCGCCGTGCTCGAGGGCACCGCGGCCAGCGGCGAAACCCTGGTCGCCTACCCGACCCACGCCATTCTGTCCGGCGCCGGGTTCTTCCGCCGCGCCGACGGCTTCGAGAACATCGAGGCGTACTCGGGGGGCGGCAACGACTCGGCCCGATTCTACGGATCGGACTTCGACGACGCCTTCGTCGCGGAGCCCGGCCTGGCCGTCATGTCCAGCGCCCTGGTGCCCTACCGCAACACGGCCCACGGTTTCCGCAATGTCGTGGCCTTCGCGGGCGGTGGGAACGACTCGGCCACCCTCCAGGATAACCCCAGTGCCAACGACAACTTCGTCAGCGTGCACGGGGCGTATGCCGAGTTGACCGACGGGATCAGCTACCGGGCCCGTGCCGAGCAGTTCGAAAGCGTGACTGCCCTGTCGCGCGGCGGCGCCGATACCGCCCGGCTCTACGATGCCCAGGGCAAGCAGATTCTCGTGGCCGATCCCACCTACGCCCAGATGAGCGGCGGCGGGTTTGTCGAGCGGGTCGAACAGTTCCGGTTCACCCACTCGTACGCCACGCCCGGTGGCGGCGACGAGGCCGAACTCCGCGACTCGGCGCTCGACACGGCCACCGTCGATGTCTTCCAAGCCGGGCCCGACCGGGCCACCATGTTCGCCGGCTCGTACCTGAACCGCGTGCTCGGGTTCGGCACGGTGAAAGGCATCTCGAACGCGGGCAACGACCGGGCCGTGCTGACCGATTCGGCCTCGCAGGATTACTTCGTGGCCGATCCGCAATCGGGCACGCTCTCGGGGACGGTCGGCGGAAGGACCTTCGCCAACACCGCGGTCGGATTCGCCGAGCTGACCGCCGTCTCGACCAACGGCGGCAACGACGAGGCCCGGCTCAAGGACTCCGCTCTGAGCGACCTGATCCAGGCCGAAGGGAACTGGGCCAAGGTGGCCAACCTCAACTTGAACTTCGTGCGCAAGACGGTCGGGTTCAAGAAAGTCACCGCCGAAAGCCACAACGCCACCGACACGATCCTCGACACCGCGGCCAGGGACTTCCTGTTCACGGTCGAGAAGTACTGGTAGGCTTCGGGCAGCCGATCGGCTGAAACTTCACACGCCTCTCCCGCAAGCGGGAGAG
>JANLFZ010000006.1:0-2928 GCA_024653385.1 Thermoguttaceae bacterium
GGGAGCGATGGACGCCGCCGGCCGGCCCGGCGGCGTCCATCGCTCCCAGTCGACCGCGTCCCAATCGGGGAACCAGTGGTCGCACACGAGGGAAAGCTGCTGGAGTTGGGAATAGAACAAGGCCATTCCCCCGTACCAGCGGTCGGTCGCCTCGTCCCATGCCGACCGGAACTGCTCGTGGCTGGCGGAAAGCCGACGTTGGCGCTCGTCGGCCAGTCGCTCGGTCTGGAGGCGGTACGACTCGGCCGCCTGGCTTCGCCGCCGGGCGTAGCTCTCTTCGATCGCGGCGAGTTCCCGCTCGCGCTGGGCGGCAATGTTCAGGAAGCGGCGCGTGCGCTCGCGCTCGAACTCGTGGAACTCGCGGTTCTTGCGGCCGGCGACCTCGGCCGCGGCCACGGCGTGCGCATCGTCGGCCTGGGCCAATTCGCGGTGCATCCGGTCGAGGATGGCCTGTTGCTCGCGCTGGCATTCGGCCCGTGCCGCGGCCAAGGCGGCCTCGCGCGCGGGGGCCGCGGCTGAAAGGACCGCGCTGAGCCCCTCCGCGACGGCAGCCGACCGGACCTTCGCCACGCGGTAGAGCCTCGCGGTGACCCCAAAGCCCAAGGCGATCCCCGCCCCCAGACTCGCCGGAATGCTGTACCCGCCCATCCACGGCCACAGGGCCAGCGAGGGAACCAGGGTGGCCAGCCACGCCAGGAGGAAGAGCGACGCCGGCCGGGCCCCCTCGAGCCATGCGGCCGCGCGCTGGGACTCCAGCCGGCCCAGCCAATCGCGGGCCTCGGCCACGCACTGGGTGAACCGCCCCAGGGCGTCGGGGCCGGCAGGCTCGTCGGCCGCACGCGTGACCAGCGCCACGGGCAGGCGGCGCCGCCGCAGCAGATCGGCGGCCCGTTGGCCGATCGCCTGAAGCTCCTCCCACCCGGCCGCCACGCGCGACTCGATTTCCTGGAGCTTCATGCCCGGCTGGTCCTTGGTCGCCTCGTAGACCGTGGTGGCCTCCCAGCGGGCGGTTTTCCAGCGCTGCTCGACCGACCATTCGGCGTCCTCGAAGCGGCGCACCAGATCGCCGTGGACTTCGTCGAAGTGCTTTTCGGCCGCGCGGTGATCCGCCCGGAAACGCGCCTCGGCCTTGCGCCGCACCGTGGCATGTTCGGTATCGAGCTGCCGGCCGGCCAGTTCGTGCGACTGGGCCAGTTGCGCCTGGGCCTCGCGGTACTCGGATTCGATCGCGTCGTTGCGCGCGGCCAGGGCCGCGGGAAGCTCGCGTTCCGCCTGAGCCCGCTCCGTCACCAGACGGCACAGATCGCTCAACAGGCGAGCGGGCTTGTCCCAGGGAAACGGTTCGGGCATGGTCGGAAGATCTCGAAGGAGTTTTCTCGCGCGGGGGGGCCGTGGCGCGGCTCTGCAACGAGCCATCAAGGATCGCCGCATTCGCGTTCGGCTTTCTCCAGCACCTGGGCCATGCGGTGGATCGCGTCCACCGCGCGGCGGTATCTCGCCTCCAGCGGCACGAAGTACTTCTCATGAAAGGCCGTGAACGTGGCGTCGTTCCACGCGGCGGAGATCTCTTGCCGCGCCGCGCGCAGCGTGTCGATGGCCAGTTCGAGCTTGGCCGCCGGGCCGCTCAAGTCGCCGATTCGCATGGTCGGGAGTCCTCGTCGGGAGGCTGGGTCGCTTGGTGTTCGTCGTTCGGCACCGCCGGCAACGCCTCGGCCGGCGTACCTGCCTCGACGTAAGCCTCCAGCGCCCGGGTCATGCGCGCCAGGGCGGCCGTGGCCCGGGGCAGATCGGCATCGAGCCATTGGGCCAGTTGCCCGGTCGCCCCGCGGTACTCGGCCAGCTCGTGCTGCAACTCGCGGGCCCAGCGCTGGACCAGGCTGGCCTTGTCTTGCGCCAGGCGGAGCCGGCGTTGGGCCGCCTCGAGGGCTCGCTGTTCGACCAGGCACGTGGGTTCGTGGTCGGCGAAGCGCCGCGCGCTCTTGGCCGCCTCCAACACGTTGCGGGCCTCGGTCACGCGGTCCCAGCCGCGGCGGATCTCGCGCTGCCAGTAGTCGCTCTGGTCGTGCTCGATCCACTGGACCGCGCGCCGGATGGCCATGTCGAGTTCCGCCAGGGCCGCCCGGGCGTCCTCGCCGAAGCGGACCAGAGCGGCGGACATGGCGGGCACCGCCTCGATGGCGGTCAGTCGGGCCTGGCGGGTCATCGGCGCGACCCTCCTACCGCTGTTCCAGATACTGTTCGATGATCTCCGCCTTGCGGAGCAGGTACGGCAAATGCTGCTCCGACAGCTCGATGAACCGCGCGATCGCGCGCATCTGCTGCTCGAACTCTTCGACGAACTTCTTGTGCTCCTGGTCGCGCCACGTCTTACCCAAGGCGGCCATCTGAGCGGCCAGGGCGGCGGCCCGATCGCGCACCTCGACGTTGAATTGCTGGAGGTTGCGCGCGAACCTCCGCAGTTCGTCCGGGTCGACGATGGCTTGAGGCATAGACACCCTCCTCCAAAGTAATATAGCCCGCCCCCGCCGAAGCCGCGACCCTGGCTCGCCCGCATTTCTTTCGGTCCACCGACCGGAAGAACGACGCAAGAAAAAAAGAACCGCCGTCCCGAGACGGGCTCGGGACGACGGATTGGGAGGGGGAAGTCTACAAGTCGCCGCGGCGGGCCCAAGCGGCCGGCCATGGGAGGTACCGCGGTGGCGGTGTCCGGACCGGCTTCTCGGCCCGAATCGGGCCGCGGTCTAGTACATGTCGTGGTTGCCGCCGTGGCCGGCGGGCTTCTCCTCCTTGGGCTTCTCGGCCACCAGGGCGTCGCTGGTCAACAGCAGCGTGGCGACGCTGGCGGCGTTCTGTAGCGCGGTGCGCGTGACCTTGGTCGGGTCGATCACGCCCGCCTTCACCAGGTCCTCGTACGTGTCCGTGGCCGCG
>JANLFZ010000006.1:2938-7896 GCA_024653385.1 Thermoguttaceae bacterium
GGCCGCGTTGTAGCCCACGTTGTCCTTGGCCTCGGCCACTTTTTCGCAGACGATGCCGCCATCCTGGCCGGCGTTCTCGGCGATCTGCATGCAGGGAGCGCGGCAGGCCCTCAGCACGATGTTGTAGCCCACCTGCTCGTCCTGAGTGAGACCGTCGGGCTTGACCTGCTTGGCAGCGCGCAGGAGGGCCACGCCGCCACCGGGGAGGATGCCCTCTTCGACGGCCGCGCGGGTGGCGTGCAGCGCGTCCTCGACTCGGGCCTTCTTCTCCTTCATCTCGCTCTCGGTGGCCGCGCCGACGTTGATCTTCGCCACGCCGCCTGCCAGCTTGGCCAGCCGCTCTTCGAGTTTCTCGCGGTCGTAATCGCTGGTGGCCACCTCGATCTCGCGGCGCAACTGGTCGATGCGGCCTTTGATCTCGGCGCTCTTGCCGGCGCCTTCGATGATGGTCGTGTTGTCCTTGTCGACGACGACTTTCTTGGCGCGGCCGAGATCGGCCAGGGTGACGTTCTCCAGCTTCCGGCCGAGGCTTTCGAACAGGGCCGTCCCCCCGGTGAGGATGGCGATGTCTTCGAGCATCGCCTTGCGGCGGTCGCCGTAGCCGGGGGCCTTCACCGCGCAGACCTTCAGCGTGCCGCGGAGCTTGTTAATCACCAGCGTGGCCAGGGCCTCGCCGTCCACATCCTCGGCCACGACCAGAAGCGGCTTGCCCGCGTTGACCACGGCCTCCAACAGCGGCACCATTTCCTTCGCGTTGGAGAGCTTCTTCTCGTTGATGAGGATGAAGCAATCCTCCAGCACCGCCTCCATCTTCTGAGGATCGGTGACGAAGTAGGGCGAGAGGTAGCCGCGGTCGAACTGCATGCCCTCGACCCACTCGACCTCGGTCTTCATGCTCTTCGATTCGTCGACCGTGATCACGCCGTCCTTGCCGACCTTTTCCATGGCATCGGCGAGCATGTTGCCGATTTCGGGGTCGTTGTTGGCGGCGATGGTGCCGACCTGGGCCATTTCCTTCTTCGACTTGATGGTGATCGACATCTTCTTGAGCTTATCGACGATGTCGGCCACCGCCTTGTCCATGCCCTGCTTGAGCTGGAGCGGATTGACGCCGGCCACGACCGCCTTGAGGCCCTCGTTGAAGATGGCCTCGGCCAGGATCGTCGCGGTGGTGGTGCCGTCGCCGGCGACATCGCTGGTCTTCGAGGCGACTTCGCGGACCATCCGCGCGCCCATGTTCTCGTAGACGTCTTCCAGATCGATTTCCTTGGCCACGGTCACGCCGTCCTTGGTGACGGTCGGCGAACCGAAGCTCTTCTGAAGAATCACGTTCCGCCCGCGCGGGCCGAGGGTCACCTTGACCGCCTGGGCGAGCTTCGAGACGCCGCGCCGCAGGGCATCGCGGGCTTCCTGGTCAAACGCAATCATCTTGGCCATGAATCGGTACTCCTTCCTGTCGGATGGGGGCGAGCCGCTAGGCCGCCGCGAGTTGGTCGAAAGAGGGGAAGTGTCGGCGCCTCAGGTGAGAATGGCAAGGATGTCTTCCTCGCGCATGAGGACGAGTTGCCGGTCGCCCAGCTTGAACTCGTCGCCCGCATACGAGCTGAACACGACCCGGTCGCCAACGCCCACTTGAAGCGGCACGCGGTTCCCGTTCTTGAGCAACCGGCCCTCGCCGACCGCCAGCACGGTGCCACGGGCGGGCTTGTCCTTGGCGGTGTCGGGCAGGACGATCCCGCCGGTCGTCACCTCCTCGGCCGACTCCCGCTCCACCACCACCCGATCGCCGATCGGTTGGATGTTCAGGGGCTCCGCGTCCTTCTTGTCGCTCTTCTCCGGTTTCTTCTTTGCCATTGCGTGCTCGCCTCCGAAACGGGTCAGTAGGTCATTTCCATCCGGCCAACCCGCGCCGTCGGGGCTGGCCCATCTCCTGAATCTGTAATCCGCAAAGCAGGTTGTCGACCTGCCAATTCGCGCAACCAGAGCGTTGTGCCGAACCGGTGAGCAAGTCGCGCGCCAAGCCAGGACTGTCGCGGTAAGAAACGGCGATAACACGAGTTACGATTTCGGCGGGTAGCACATGCCCATGCCGTCGGCAGCCAAACCCGGCGAGGTCGGCATCCGGCACCCCCACGCGACTGCCGTTTTGACAGACGGACGAAATCACCCAGGAAGGCCCATCTACCCCGGCACCATGCGCCAATCCGGACGCCCTGACCCACATCTTGGAGGGGCCTGCTTGGCAACCGTTCACCGGGAATCGCCCCCTCGGCCGTGGCGGGGACAGGCACGTTTTTCCGCTAGGAAGGGGCCGAAAACCTGCCGACGAACCGTTCCCGGACCTGCGGTCGGGACAGTTTTCCGTATAATCGTCCTCGACCGATCCGGAGCCCGATCATGCCCTTTCTCATCGGAACCGACGAAGCCGGATATGGACCCAACCTCGGTCCCTTGGTCGTCTCGGCCACGGTCTGGCACGTGGCCGACGGGGTGTCGGAGACTGGGCTGTACGACCGACTCCGGGGGACGGTCGCGACAACACTTGCCGAGGCAACCCGTCTCGGCCCAGTTCGCGTGGCCATAGCCGACTCGAAGGTTCTTTACCAGTCGGGCAAGGGGTTGGGGGCCTTGGAGCGTGGGCTTTTGGCCGCGCTGGGCGTTCTGGGGCGGCACCCTGAATCGCGGCAAGAAGTTTGGGCCGCGTTGGCGCCGGAGTCGCTGCCGATCTTGCGCGCGATTCCGTGGTACGCCGAGCACGATGGCCCCGTGCCGATCGACTGCCGCCGCGACGAAATCGAGCCATGTTCGGCGGCGCTGGCCGAGGGGCTTGCGCGGGCCCAGGTCCGGCTGGTCGACGTGCGCAGCCGCGCGATCTTCGAGGAAGAGTTCAATCGCCTCTGCCGGCAACACGGTTCCAAGGGCTCGCTTCTGTCGCACGCCACGTTGCGTCTGGTCGCCGAGGTCCTGGCAAGCGTCGGCGACGAATCGGTCCTCGTGGTTTGCGACAAGCACGGGGGCCGCAACCGCTATGCCGGGGCCCTGTCCGAACATTTTCCCGAGTGCTACATCGAGGTGAGGGGCGAGAGCCGGCACGAGAGCGTTTACCGTTTCGGCTCGCCTGACCGGCGCGTCGAATTCCGGTTCCAGGCGAAGGGCGAGTCGCACTTGCCGGCCGCTTTGGCCTCGATGGCCTCGAAGTACCTTCGCGAGTTGGCCATGCAAGCGCTCAACGAGTTCTGGGCCCGCCGGATCCCCGGACTGCTTCCCACGGCAGGCTACCCGGTCGACGCACGGCGCTTCAAGCGCGACATCGCCACGGTGCAGGCCGGCTTGGGCATTGCCGACCCCGCCATCTGGCGCTCGAAATGAGGGCCTCCGGCATCAGCCAGACTCGTGGGATTGACCCCCCAATGTCCTGGGCGTAGAGTTCTGAAAGTTCCAATGGACTCGCGTGATGGGACGGGTGGTGCGAGGTGTGGCCGATGGGTCGATGTTGCCGCGGGGTTGCCGTGCTGGCCATGGCGCTGGTGGTGGGTGGGATGGGGTCTGTCGGTCTGCGACATGCCCCGGTGGAGGCCGGTGAGATGTCCGATTCGCCATTCCGCCAACGCGTTCGCGTACCGCCGCTGCCGGAAGGGCTCGAATGGTTGAACACCGCCGGCCCGTTGGAGCTGGCGGACCTTCGCGGCAAGTTCGTCCTGTTGGACTTCTGGACCTACTGCTGCATCAACTGCATGCACATCTTGCCGGAGCTGAAGAAGCTCGAGCGGGCGTATCCGAACAACCTCGTGGTGATCGGCGTTCATTCGGCCAAGTTCGAGACGGAGAAGGACTCGAAGAACATCGCCGAGGCGATTCTGCGCTACCAGATCGAGCACCCGGTAATCAACGACGCGAACCTGCTCGTGTGGAGACGTTTCGGGGCCACCGCCTGGCCCACGATCGTCCTCATCGACCCCGAAGGCTACGCGGTCTGGGGCACCAGCGGGGAGATTACCGCCGAGCAGGTGGAGAAACTTCTCAAGCCCGCGCTGGCGCACTACCGCAAGAAAGGGCTTCTCGACGAGACGCCGCTGCGGTTCGACCTCGAGGCCCACCGCGCCAAGGCCACGGCGCTGCGGTTTCCCGGCAAGGTGCTGGCCGACGAGGCGGGCGGCCGGCTGTTCATCGCCGACAGCAACCACCATCGGATCGTGGTGGTGCGACTCGACGGCACTTTGCTGCACACGATCGGCTCGGGGACCATGGGACGCGCCGATGGCGACTTCGCCACGGCCCAGTTCAACCAGCCGCAAGGCATGGCCCTCGATGGCCAGTCGCTTTACGTCGCCGACACCGAGAACCACCTGATCCGCAAGGTCGACCTGGCAGCCGGCAAGGTGACGACGGTCGCGGGCGTGGGCCAACAGGCCCGAGAACCGCCGCCTTTGGGGCGACTGCTTCCCCCGCTCAAGACGGCGTTGAGCAGCCCGTGGGACCTCTGCCTGCACCAGCGCGATCTGTACATCGCGATGGCCGGCCCGCACCAAATCTGGCGCATGCGTCTGGACCGGCCGGGCATCGGTCCCTATGCGGGCAACGGTCGCGAGGACATCGTCGATGGGCGGCTCTTGCCCGAGCGTCCGTACCAACTCGGCTCGGCCTCGTTTGCACAACCCAGCGGTCTGGCCACCGATGGCCGGTGGCTCTACGTGGCTGACAGCGAAGGCAGTTCGATCCGGGCCGTGCCGTTGGACCCGCGCAAGGAGGTACGGACCGTGGTGGGCACGGCCCGCTTGCCCGCGGCACGGCTCTTTACGTTCGGCGATGTCGACGGACCGGCCGGGGAGGCCCGGTTCCAGCACCCGCTGGGCGTCGCACTGTACGAAGGCCGACTCTACGTGGCCGACACCTACAACAACAAGATCAAGGTGATCGACCTGGCAACGGGCACGGTGAAGACCCTTGTCGGCACGGGG
>JANLFZ010000006.1:7906-11789 GCA_024653385.1 Thermoguttaceae bacterium
AAGAGCTTGCCCGCGGCGGCCGCGATGCCCGCCGGCTCGTCGAAGGCCGCGGGCAAGCTCTTCGTGGCCGACACGAACAACCACCTGATCCGCGTCGTCGACCTGGCCGACCAGTCGGTCTCGACGCTCGCGATTTCCGGCCTACAGCCGCCCAAGCCGCCGGCCGACGAGTCGGCCGAATCGGTTGTGCCGGGCAGGGTCGAACAACGGCTCGACCCGGTGTCGGTCCGGCCGGCCAACGGCCAAATTCGCCTTGAGGTGAGCCTCGAGTTGCCCGCCGGAATGAAGATCAATTCTGCCGCGCCGATGTCGTACCGGATCGACCCGGCCGACAAGAAGTCGGAAGGTGGCTTGGTCGCGCCCGAGCTGCTCGGCAAACCGACCCGGGTGGAAAAACCGGCCGCGACGTTGGCGATCCCCTTGGCCGTCGCCTCGGCGACGGGCAACCAGACGCTCCGCGTGTCGGTCACGTACTACTACTGCCGCGCGGGGGCCGAGGGACTCTGCAAGATGGGTTCGGTCGTTTGGATCGTGCCGATTCAGCTCTCGGATCAGGCCGGCGCCGCGGCGGTTGTGCTACGGCATCAAGTACGCTGAGGCCGGCAAGAGGCTTGGCGGCACGTTCCGAGCCGCTTCTGCCACAAGCACTTGCGAACCATCGCATGGGGTTCACGGCCGGCCTGCCGCCGCTTGCAGGGCGGTCGGCCAAGGGTTATCATGGCAAGCGGTTATTGGTATGGTACTTCGAATTGGCGAGGGAGTGGACATGATGCATAGGCACTCGCGAAGAGAGTTTCTCGTGCGATCGGCGATGATGGGTACCGCGGCCCTCGGCGTCGGGCACCTTGTGGCCCCGCTGGCCGAGGCGGCTGACGGACCCGCCGACATGACGATCGCCAAGTGGACCGGCCCGAAAGACTTGTCGGCCGAGGGCATCAAGCAGGCCGCGGTCAAGCTGACCGAGCAGGCGATTGCGGGCCTGGGCGGGTTGAAGCGTTTCATGGGCCAGGGGGCCGTGGTCTGGGTCAAGCCGAACATCGGTTGGGACCGCACGCCCGAGCAGGCCGCCAATACGAATCCCGACGTGGTCGCGACGATCGTGCGGATGTGCTTCGAGGCGGGCGCCAAGAAGGTCAAGGTCGGCGACAATCCTTGCGACAAGGCCCCGGCCACCTACAAGGCCAGCGCCATTGCCGACGCCGTGCGCGACTTGGGGGCGGAAGTCGTGTTCCTCGATCGCAACCGTTTCCGCGAGACGGCGATCGGAGGCGAACGGGTCAAGACGATCCCCGTGTACCCCGAGATCCTCGAGTGCGACCTTCTGATCAACGTGCCCGTCGTCAAGCACCACCGCCTGGCCAAGGCGACCCTGTGCATGAAGAACTTCATGGGGGTGATCGAGAAGCGGAATGTGTTCCATCAGGCGATCGAGGAATCGCTGGTCGATCTGAACCGCTTCCTCAAGCCCCGCCTGTCGATCCTCGACGCGGTGCGGATTCTCGTCGCCAACGGCCCGAAAGGCGGCCGGCTGGAGGACGTGCAGACGAAGCTCACAATCGCCGCCGGAACCGACGTCGTCGCCCTGGACGCCTGGGGCGCCGAGGTGATGGGCCTGAAGCCTGACGAGGTGAAGTCGGTCGTCGCGGGAGACAAGGCTGGTCTGGGCAAGGCCGACTACCGGTCGCTGAGGCTCAAGGAGGCGGCGGTTTCATGAGCGGGCGTCGCGGCGCAGCGGGGGTCGCTGTCCGGCGGATCGTGCAATTGGTGTTTCTGGCGGCCTTTCTGGGGCTGGTCCTTCTGGCCCGGCCCCAGCCCGGCGCGGATCCCAGCCGCTTCCTCCAGTCGTTCTTCCTCGTGGATCCGCTGATCCTCGCGGCGACCTGGATCGCCGCGCACGCGGTGCCTGCCGCCCTGCTGTGGGCGCTGGGGGTGGTCGCGCTGACGGTCGTGTTGGGCCGGGTGTTCTGCGGCTGGGTCTGCCCCATGGGAACCCTGCACGCCATCGCCGGCCGCGCCCTCGCCCCGCGCCGTCGCAAGCCGGACCCGGCACGCGACCATTGGTCGCCCTGGCACCGCGCCAAGTACTATCTGCTCGCCGGGTTCCTGGCCATGGCGGTCTTCGGCGGGCACTGGGTCACGGTGTTCGATCCCCTCGTGATGCTCTACCGCACGGTGACCACCGCGCTGTTGCCCGGCGCCCAGTGGGCGGTCGAGCAGGGCTCCAAGGCGGTGTACGACGCGGACCTGGGCGTGGGCCGCGTCCGGCTGCACGACTACGTGACCGAGCCGCCGTACCGGTTCTTGCGCGACCACGTGTTCGTGGTCTCGCGTCAAGCGTTCCTCGGCGGCGGGCTGATCGTGGCGGTGTTCGGCCTTACCTTGGCGCTAAACCGCTGGCGCCCCCGATTCTGGTGCCGCTACCTATGCCCGTTGGGGGCCCTGTTGGGACTGTTGGCCTGGCGCCCGTTCCTTCGCCGCACGGTTCGAAAAGAGGATTGCAACCAGTGCGATCTGTGCGGAATGACGTGCGGCGGAGGGGCCTCGGGCAGCCCGGGCGACCAATGGCGGCCCTCGGAGTGTTTCGGTTGCCTGAACTGCACGCGGTCGTGCGCCCGACAGAGTCTCGGCTTTACCTGGCAGTGGCCATGGCGCAAGGAGCCTCGCGTCGAGCCGATCGATCTCTCGCGGCGGGCCACGTTGGCGGCGGCGGCAGGCGGCGTTGCCACGCTGGCGTTCCTCCGCGCCAACCCGCAGGCCCGCGGAACCACCTACCATCCCGCGCTCATCCGGCCGCCCGGCGCGCGCAGCGAACGCGAGTTCCTCGCCCGATGCACCGGCTGCGGCATGTGCATGAAGGTCTGCCCCACCGGAGGACTCCAGCCGACGCTGTTCGAGGCGGGCTTGGAGGGGATCTGGACGCCCCGGCTCGTCCCACAGATCGGCTATTGCGACCACATGTGCAACCGGTGCGGCCAGGTGTGTCCGACGCAGGCCATCGAGGCCCTTTCGATCGAGGAGAAGCAATCGCGCAAGATCGGGCTGGCCGCGTTCGACACCACGCGGTGCATCCCTTACGCCTATGGGACCGATTGCATCGTCTGTGAAGAGCACTGCCCGATCCCCGAGAAGGCGATCTACGCGGTCGAGGTCGAGGTGACGGACCGCAACGGTCAGAAGAAGACGATCCTCCAGCCTCACGTCGATCCGCAGAAGTGCATCGGCTGTGGAGTTTGCGAGAACGTGTGTCCCTATCAGGACCGCCCGGGTATCCGCGTCACCAGCGCCAACGAGTCGCGCCACGAAGAGAACCAACCCGTTTCCGCGTCAGGGTCAGACAGCAGCCCCTATCCCTAGGGCGCTGTTCAAGCCGGCGGAAAGAGGGAACGGCTGCGCTTCGGTGCAAAAAGATTCTGGACGTCGCCCGCCGTGGTCCACTCGCCGTCCTGGCCTTCGCGCACGGGCGTCTCGCGGCCGATCGTGCCCTCCAAGGCCATGCGGCGGAGACCGGAAAACGAAACCGGCCCAACTTCCACTTCGGCCGACTTGTAATACCAGCGGTTGTTCATGGGGCCGGAGGAAAACAAATCGCGGATAGAAGGAAGGACAGCGGGCCGTTGGCCGGCAACGACCTGGTGGGTACGGCGTGTCAATTCCTATCTACTTTACTCACCGGGGAAACTCCGTGTCAAGGGGGTGCGCATCCTCCCTTGAAGATGCATTGTGCAACAATGCCCCCGCCTCTACCGCTCATCCGCCGATCATGACGGTGGGGCAGCCCATCGCAATCACCCCGCCGTGAACGGTGTTATCGCCCATTCGGGCGGCAGGCATGCCCCCGATAACCACCGTAACCGATCCCTTGGCGATCACGTCTGGCGGACCA
>JANLFZ010000006.1:11805-19020 GCA_024653385.1 Thermoguttaceae bacterium
GCATACTGCCATATCACTCACCCGGGCGGCCGGCATCCCCCCAATGACCACGGTAGGCATGCCGGAAGCAATGGGTCCACCCACATGAGGGACAACCCCTGTGACCAACGGGCAAACATGCATGTCGCCAATGCGTGCGGCCGGTGGCATCTCATCCTCCATTCGCAAGAAGACTTCGCCTCGTCCCATTATCGAGGCGGGCGCGGCTCGGTTGCGGCGAAATTCACCCTGGCCGGGGTGAAAACAGGAATCTCCGGAAATATAATAGCCATTTCGCGAACGTATGTGTCGGGAGGCCGCCGCCTCGACCTCCATGGCGCCGGCAGACCTCGGCGTGCCTTGCTTACCCCAACGATCCGGAAGAATCCTCGTGCCCCGGCTAGCCCATTCCCGCTGGACCCTGGTGCTCTGGGCCGTGTTGTGCCCGGGGATTGCCCAGGCCGCGGAATCCGGCCTTCCCGCCGAGTTGCACCCGTGGGGACGCTTCAAGCCGGGGGCCTGGAAGCTGTACCGGGTCGTCACCGAAACCCTCGACGAGCACGGCAAGGTCGTCGACACCACCACGACGTTCACCACCACGACGCTTCAGGCGACCGACGGGCCCGGCGTGCTGGTGCTGCGCACCGAAGCCGTGGTCGAGGTGTCGGGCAAGCGGTTGGAGGCCCAGCCGTCGCTGGTCCGGCAGGGCCTGCACGGCGAGACGGCGGGAGACAAGGTCTCGATCCTTCCGATGACGACCGGCGAGATCGAGATCCAAGGCCGGAAGATCCCGTGCAAGATCGTGCAGGTCCAGACGTCCGGGCCGAACGGTGCGACCGTGGCCAAGACCTGGTTCTCGCCCGCGTTGGCCCCGTACGTCTTGCGGCGCGAAAGCCGCACGACCGACGCGACCGGCAAGTCGGTGCTCAGCGAGACGATCCTCCAGGTGACGGCCATGCACGTTCCGTGCGACCTGGTGCCCAATTCGGACGGGGCGTCCCAGGTCCTCGTGACGACCACGCACCCCAAGGGCAAGACCGTGACCAAGGCCCTGACCTCCACGGATGTCCCCGGCGGCGTGATCTGTCACACCGCCGAGGAGTTCGACGCCAACGGACGCTTGATCCGCCGTTCGACACTGACGTTGATCGACTACGACGTGACGCCCAAGAAGGACCGATCGGGCTTGTTCAACCGCCTCCGCGCCCGGGGACACCGTTCGCATCGGGCACCTAAATGAGATTGCATGATTCCGGGAGGTCGCCCGGACGGTGTCAACCTCTCAGACCTCGGAGCTTCAGGATGATCTCCGTCTTGCGGTCGAACAGCCCCTGTTCGAGGCCGGCGGGGTAGCGGTGCGGGTTGACCAGCCGTCGGATGCCGTTATGAAATAGGGCCAGTTGCTGTTGGACACGGCGGCGGGTTTCCTCCAGCGTCGGCACGTCGTAGACCCGCTTGCCGTTGCGAACGATCGGCACCAAGAGGTCCTCCCCGATCGCCCCGCGAGGCACGGCCTTGCGCCGCGTGGGGTCGGCGGGATCGACGATCACGCACGCCTCGGGCAGCGGGTGCTGCTCGTCGTAGATCGCGTCGGCCACCGCCTCGCCGTTCCGGAGGTATCTCCGCACCTGGAGGTGCCCCGGATTGGAGATCTTCACGGCCTGCTCGGAGAGTTTCAAGCGGTCTTTCCACGGGCCGCCGGGCTCGCGCACCGCCGAGAGCTTGTAGACGCAACCCAGCGCGGGATCGTCGTACGCGGTGGCCAGCTTCGTGCCCACGCCCCACGCGGCGATCGTGGCCCGCTGCTGCTTGAGGCTTTCAATCAGATGCTCGTCGAGGTCGCTGGAGGCGAAGATCACGGTCTGGGAGAAGCCGGCCTCGTCGAGGATCTTTCGGGCCTGGATGCTCAAATAGGCCAGGTCGCCCGAATCGAGCCGGACACCTAAGAGTTCGTGGCCTTGGGAGCGCAGCCACCGCCCCACCTCGACCGCCCGACGCACCCCCTCGAGCGTGTCATACGTATCGACCAGGAAAACGCAGTTGTTGGGCATGGCGCGGGCGTAGGCGTAGAACGCCTCGAGTTCGTCGTCGAAGCACATGACCCAGCTATGGGCGTGGGTGCCGCGCACCGGAATGCCCAGGATCTGCCCGGCCAAGAGGTTCGACGTGCCCGCGCACCCCCCGATGTACGCCGCTCGGCTGGCCGACAGGGCGCCGTCGATGCCCTGAGCGCGGCGGAGACCGAACTCGAGGACCGGCTCGCCGCGCGCTGCCTGCACGACCCGCGCCGCCTTGGTGGCCACCAGCGTGGGGAACCCCAAGAGCGTCAACAACGGCGTCTCGAGCAACTGGCTCGAAATGATCGGTCCGCGCACGCGCACCAGAGGCTCGTGGGGAAAAACGACCGTTCCTTCGGGCACGGCATCGATGTCGATCTCCAACGGCATGTCGCGGAGAAAATTGAGAAACGCCTTCTCGAACAGCGGCCCGCCATCGGCGCCGCGCAGACCGGCCAGGTACGCCAGGTCGGCCTCGTCGAATCGCAGACGTTCGAGGTACTCGATGGCCACGCCCAGCCCGCAAGCCACGGTATAGCCGCCGCGGAACGGGCGTTCGCGGAAGAACAGGTGAAAGACCGCCTCGCGCCGATGAACGCCCGCCTTCCAATACCCGTAGGCCATCGTGACCTGGTAAAGGTCGGTCAACAGCGCCAGCGAGGGCCGGTAGAGATCGGCGAGCATCGGGTTCTCCGGGGCGCGAACGGGCTTGAGCCTGCGAACCAGGCTGGGCAGCCACCTCGCCGCCCAGACCCTTAGTGTCAATTATACACTAAGCGGCGTCCAAGTCAAAACGGCTGCTTGGGGTCTGCCGGCGCGTAGCCGTTTGCGGGCAAGGCCCCTGCGAGCCCGATGTCGTGGGTCCGCCCTCCACGCTACGGCCCGAGCACGCGAGCCGCCTCCTCGCAAAGGCGTTGGGCCTCGTCGGCGGTCGCGGCTTCGGCCACGGCCCGGACGATCGGCTCCGTGTTGCTGGCGCGGACCAGAAGCCATCGGTCGGACCAGTCGAGGCGCAGGCCATCGAGCCGGTCGGGCCGGGCGTCGCGAAAATGGGCCTCGAGGGCGTCCAGGGCGGCGGGCACGCGCTCGGGCGAGACGGCGATCTTCGTCTTCACGATCGCGTAGCGCGGCAGCTCGTCGGCCAGTCGGCCGATCGGCGCGCCGCGCGCGGCCATCGCGTCGAGCAGTTGAGCCATGCCCACGAAGCTGTCGCGCACCAGCCCGACCCGCGGGTCGATCGGTCCGCCGTTCCCCTCGCCGCCAAAGACCGCTCCCGAGGCCAGCATCGCATCGACCACATTGGCCTCGCCGACCGCCGAGCGCACAAACGGCGCCCCGTGCTGCCGGGCGATGTCCTCGGCCATGCGGCTGGTCGAGCAATTGGCGACGATCGGCCCTCGGCGGCTCCCCAGCACGTGCGCAACGCACAAGGCCAGGGTGTATTCCTCGCCGAGATAGCGGCCCGAGGCGTCGATCACAGCCAGGCGGTCGGCGTCGGGATCCTGGCAAAAGCCCACGTCGGCCCCGGCGGCGGGCACGGCAGCCAAGACCGAGGCGAGGTTCTCGGCGGTCGGCTCGGCGGGGTGCTCGAACCGGCCGTCGGGCTCGCCGCCGACGAGCGTCACTTCGCAGCCAAGTGCGTCGAGCAAACGCTGTCCCAAGAGGCTCCCCGCGCCGTGGTTCGAGTCCAAGAGCACCCGGAACCGCCGGCTGCGGATGCGATCGACATCGACGGTCGCCAACACGGCATCGAGGTGGGCCGAGAGCGTGTCTTGGGCGGCCTGCCGCGTGCCCAGCCGATCGTGGGAAGCCCACGCCGCCGTGCCGGCCCGGTATTGCCGGAGGACCTTCGCGCCGGCCGACGAGGGAATCACGCGCCCCTCGGCCGAGAAGAGTTTGAGCCCGTTGTACGGAGGCGGGTTGTGGCTGGCCGAGATCTGGATGCCGCCTGCCGCGCCGAGTTGGCGCACCAGGATTCCGGTGGTGGGGGTCGCGGCAATGCCCGCGTCGATCGTCGTCCGGCCCGCCGCGTGGAGCCCGGCGTGAATCGCCTCGGCCAGCATCGCGCCGGAGGGCCGGCTATCGCGGGTAATGACCAGTGGCCCCGCAGGGATCAGAACCGAAAAGGCCGCGGCGTAACGGATGGCGACCTCGGGCGTGAGCGACTGGCCGACGATGCCCCGCAGCCCCGAGACACTGATGATCGGCTCGGTCACGCTTCGTCCTCCCGGTAGATCCGGGTGTAATCCGCAAACGGGGTGCCCTCAAGGTCCGCGGCGATCACCCGCTTGGCGATCTCGAAATCCACAACGTAGCAACAGACCTCCATGGTGCCAGAGCCGGTGCTCTTTCGTCTGGCCCCGTTCGCCCACGATCCCCCAGTGCTCGGTCAGTTTCTTCCCGTCACACCATGCCTCGTGGTAGTGCAGCACCCCGTGGCTACGTTTATAGAGCTTCCGCATCCGATTGCCCTCCGCTCGGGCCCCCGATACCCCGCCATCCTACCGAGACGATGGGTGGAGGACAAGCGGGCCGGCAGGTAAAATGCATGGTTTTGCACCACGCCTGTTCCTTTCGCTGTTGAGTCTGCCCGCCGTGCGTCTGAAACTCATCGCTTGCGAGATACTCTACCGGGAACTCTGCGCCGCCGTGGCGCGATCGGTGAACCAGGTCGATCTCGAGTTCTTGCCCAAGGGACTGCACGACATCGGCCAGGCGGGCATGAGCGCTCGGCTGGCGCAAGCCGTCTCGGCCGTCGACGAGTCGGCCTACGACGCGGTGCTTTTGGGCTACGCCTTGTGCAGCAACGGCCTGGTGGGCCTCGCGGCGCGGGGCATCCCGCTGGTCGTTCCCCGCGGCCACGACTGCATCACCTTGTTCCTGGGCAGCAAGGAACGCTATCTCGATTATTTCCAGAGCCATCCCGGCGTGTACTTCAAGACCAGCGGCTGGATCGAGCGGGGCGAGAACGCCCAGCAGAACAACCCGGCGTCGATCGCGCAGAAGTCGGGCATGACCCAGAGCTACGAAGACCTCGTGGCCAAGTACGGCGAGGACAACGCCCGATTCCTCTACGAACAGCTCTGCAACATGACGCGCAACTATTCGGCCCTGGCGTACATCGAGATGGGTATCGAGCCCGACGACCGCTTCGAGCGGCACACGCGGGAGTTGGCCGCCTCGCGCGGATGGCAGTACGAGAAACTCCAGGGCGATATGAGCCTCCTCCAGGCCCTGGTCGACGGCCGGTGGGACGACGAGCGGTTCCTCGTGGTTCCGCCCGGCCACCGCGTGGCCAGCAGCTTCGACGAGAAGATCATCAAGGCGGAGCCTTGCCCACCGTCTTGATCCGCAGGTTGCGGAACTCGATCGGATGGCCCTCGGCCTCGATGCCCAGCGGCACGGACGCCGGCTTGAAGTTGTCGATCTCCCACGCCCGCCGGCCATTGACCTCCAGCGCCAGCTTCGTGCCCACGCACGTCACTTGCCAGGTGTTCCACTGGCCGGGCGGGTTGTGCAAGTCGGGCACGGCCTTGGCTTCCTTCGAGCCGAAGAGCATGCCCGCCCCGCCCTGGGCCATCTGGATCTGGCGGCCGCGCACGAACAATCCGCTATTGTACCCCGGCTTGAGCGGCCGCCACTCGAAGCGCAGGATGAAGTCCTCGAACTTCTCCTCGGTGAACAGGTGGTCCGATCCACCGGTCAGCACCAAGAGGCCGGCCTCGATCTTCCAGCTTTTCGCGGTCGAGCCGGTCGTTTTCCAGCCGGCGAACGATCGGCCGTCGAAGAGCGGGCGGAAGCCTTCCTCGGCCCCGGCCGCGGCCGTCTTCTGGAGGGCGGCCAGTGCCTTCTCCGCGGCGGTCCGGACGTGCCCTTCGGCGGGATCGTTGCGCGTCTTGACCAGGTGCCCGTAGATCGCCGCGGCTTCGTCCTTCTTGCCGGCCGCGGCGAGCCCTTCGGCCAGCACCATGCAGGCGTCGGTCTGGCTCATGCGCTCCCAACCCTGGCGCGATTCGGCGGCCGCAAGCAAGGCCGTGGCGGCCGAGGCGTCGGCCAATCGGGCCAGTCCCCAGGCGGCGGCCGTGCGGACCTCGGGGTCGGCGTCGCCCAGGCCTTGCCGGAACGCCTCGGCCGCCCGGGGTACCCGCAGGCCCACGAGTTTCTGGAGCACGCTGATGCGGCTGCGGCCCTGCACCTTGGGCCACGCGGCAAGCAACTGCTCGGGCGCCCCGTCGCCAATCGCCACCAGCGCCCGGGCCGCCGTGTCGCAAAGCGCGGGGTCGAGCAGCACCTTGCCCAGCGCCGCCGTGACCGCCTTCGTGCCGGCCAGTTGAAGCTGCTCGATCAGGTACGCCTGCACCGCCTTGGGCCGGTCGCCGCCGATCTGCGAGGCGACCGCCTCGGCGAATTCCGTTCGGGCCTTCTCGTTGCCCTTCTGCGTGACACGGACCGCCAAGAGGTGCAGGGCGAAGTGGGCCTTCACGTCGTCGCCCCGGCCGGGCTCGACCAACAGGTCGACGAGGCCCAGCGCGCTGGGACCCGCCGCGCGGGCGAGTTCGTCGACCACCTGCTCGATTTGCCGGACCTTCTCCAAATCGAGGTTCGTGTACCGGCCGTCGCCGGCCGGATCGGGAATCCGGGCCACGAGACGCTTCAGTTGTTCAGACGCTGCCATGATGGGTGCCTTGTCGCTGGATGTTCGGGATAAAGTCACGCGATGCGCCAGGGCTCGCGCATGGGCTGCGAGACCAGCCGGTTGGCCACGTCGTCGCCTACGATCTCTTCCTTCACCGGGTCGTATTGGATCTTCCGACCCAGGCGGATGGCGATGTTCGCCAGGTGCGCGATGGTGATGGCCCGGTGGGCCGCCTCGACATGCCCGCCGGCCTCCTTGCGGGTCTTCACCGCCTCGACGAACGAGACCAGCGGCTCGGGATCGGGCATGGCCTCGACCTTCTTGCGGCTCTCGGGGTCGAGATCGCCCAGGGTCACGTGCCTCGGTGGCGCGCGGTCGTACCGCGGCCCCCACTTGTCGCCCTCGAGCACCAGCGTCAGCCCGTCGGCGTACTTCAGCTCGACCCAGGCCCAGACGCCGCACGCCTCCGGATGTTGCGGCGCGGCACAGGCCTCGACCTCGACGGGGCTCGTGTGGTCCTTGGCATAGATCCACTGGAAGGGA
>JANLFZ010000006.1:19047-19546 GCA_024653385.1 Thermoguttaceae bacterium
TCCATGTAATGCTGCGCGAAATCGGCCAGGCCGCCCCCCTCGTAGTCCCAGTAGAAGCGGTGGCTCCAGCCGAACCGGTGAGAATGATACGGCCGCAGCGGCGAGGGACCGCAGTACATGTCCCAATCGAGGTGCTCGGGCACAGGCTCGGGCTGGAGGTTCACGCGACCGCAGTACTCTTGCACGGGAAAACCGCCCTTTTGAATGAACACCGCGGGGCATCGCTTGAGCAACCCGCTTTGCATGATCTTGTGGATCGTGCGGCTGGTCGCGCTCTTCTCGGCCCCGAACCGGCCGCTGGTGCCGATCTGGAATACCCGGCCGTACCGTTTGACGGCCGAGACCACGGCCCGGCCCTCGGCGATGAAGCGCGTCATGGGCTTTTCGCAGAGGATGTCCTTGCCGGCCTGCGCCGCGCCGATGCACATCAGGGCGTGCCAGTGCGGCGGGGTGGCGATCACCACGGCGTCCACCGAAACATCGCCGAGCATCTCGCGGA
>JANLFZ010000006.1:19556-29854 GCA_024653385.1 Thermoguttaceae bacterium
TTGCGCTCGATGAGCCGCCGCCACTCGGTGTACAGCTCGACATGCTGGCCGAACCGTTTCTTCGCGTCGGCCAGGCGGGTCTTGTCCACGTCGCACGCGGCCAGAAGCTTGTAATCGCCGCCGGGATGCTTGATGTAGGTGTTCAGGTCTTCGCCGGCCTGCCCGCCGCAACCGATGAGGCCGGCCGCAAGCGTCTCGCTGGGCGGCGACTGACCCGGGCCACCCAGCACGTGGCGGGGCACCACGGTCACCGCCGCGGTCGCCGCCGCGGTTTTCAAGACCTGCCGCCGCGTGAGTCTGCCGCTGGGCTTTCGCATGGAATGAACCTCCCTTGGCGTGAACGGATGGTGGGGCGCGGTCAAATGGCGTTCCAAGCCGTCCCTCGGCAACGGACGGGGCACCGACTCGTCCCACGCGCGGCCATTATAGAGCATCGTCATCCGCAACGCAGCCGCGCGCGACGCGTCGTGAAGCGACCTCCAGACGGCAGGGGTCGAGCTAACGCCAACGGGCAAGGGGCCCGGTTTTCGGTGAACCAAGGCGCCAAGGCGTTTCCGTTTGACACCAGAGGATTGCCCTTGGTAGGCTAGAGGTTCACGATCGGGGATGGAGTCCCCCGAAGAACCGCCCGGCGCTCAGGCCGTGGCTGATGACTCCTACCTGGCGTATTCCGCTTGGGTAGGGGTTCCGACCGCATCGTCAAGCCCCGCTGGCAAGCGGGTATTGTACGACACCGTGGCTTGGTGCGCCTGTCCCGAATGCCTCACCAGACTCCCGCCTCGACGGAACAGCATTTGGCCTCCTCCGAGCCCTTCGTGATTCGGCACCGGAAGGCGATTCTCTTCCTCACGATGGCCCTGTGCCTGGCCGGAGGCTACGCCGCTTACATCATGCCGGCCTCGGTGTTCCCGCAGACCGATTTCCCCCGAGTCGTCATTCTCATCGACAACGGGGTCATGCCGGCCGACGAAATGATGGCCACGATCACGCGGCCGGTCGAAGAGGCGATGAAGAACATCCCCGGCACGGCCACGATTCGTTCGACGACCGGCCGAGGCTCGGCGGCCGTGAACGTCTTCTTCGACTGGTCGACGGACATGATCGAGGCCGAACTGTACGTGCTGGGGCGGCTTGCCCAAATCCGCAGCACGCTGCCGCCGACGGCCGAGTTCGCGGTCCACCGGCTCACCTTCTCCGCCTTTCCGATCATCGGCATCAGCCTCACGAGCAAGACGCGGAACATCACGGAGCTTTGGGAGAAGGCCCGCTACGACCTGAGCCCCCGGTTCCTGCGGATCAAGGGCGTCGCGCGAGTGAACATCGTGGGCGGCCGGGTGCCCGAATACCACGTGGTTGTCGACCCGCTGAAGCTGGAGGCGCACCGCCTGACCATCGAGCAGGTCAGCAAGGCGCTGGCCGAGACGAACCAGTTCACCTCGGCGGGGATGCACGAGGAGAACCGCCAACTCTACCTGGCGGTGGTCGATAATCGCCTGCGCAACCCGGCGGACATCGAGAACGTGGTCGTGGCCTGGTCGGGCCGCTCGCCGATCCACGTGCGCGACATCGCCACCGTGCGCCGCGGCTACGCCCCGCAGTTCAACATCGTCACCGCGGCAGGTTCCGAGGCGGTGTTGATGAACATCTACGGCCAGCCCGACAGCAACACCGTGGCCATCGCCGGCGCCCTTCAAGAGGAACTCAAGCGGATTCGCCAGGAACTCCCGCCGGACATGAAGCTGGCGTTCTTCTACGACCAGTCGCTTTTCGTGCGCGAGGGGGTGCGGAGCGTTTGGGAGTGCATCACCATCGGGTTGGTTCTTTCGGTCATCATCCACTACTTGTTCCTGCGGAGCCTCTCGGGGGCGTTTGTGGTCGGGGTGGGGATCCCGGTGACGGTGCTAGTGACCCTGGTGGTGATGCGCGCCAGCCGCATGAGCTTCAACCTGATGACATTGGGCGGCATTGCGGCCGCCATCGGCATGGTGATCGACGACGCCATCGTGGTCGTCGAGGCCATCCATGCCAAGCTGGCGGCGGGTCACGCGCCTTCGCAGGCCATCCGATCGGTGATGCACGAAGTCGGGCCGGCCCTGGTGGGCAGCACGCTGACGCCCATCGTGGTCTTCATCCCGTTGGCCTTTCTCGATGGCGTCCCCGGCGTCTTTTTCCGCGCCTTGGCGCTGACGATGGTTTCGTCCCTGCTCATCTCCCTGCTGGTGGCCGTGACGTTCACGCCGGCCATCGCCGGACTCTTGATGCGTCATCGCGGCACGCAAACGCAGGACGAGTTGGCGCAAGGCGGGCGGGTTTTGCGCACGGTCATCGCGGCCTACGAGTGGGTCGTCCGCCGCGCGCTGCGCCACCCATGGCTGGCCCTGGGCTGCACCGTGCTGGTGGTGGCCGGCGGCATCGCGCTGTACGATCGGCTGGAAACCGACTTTCTGCCCAAGATGGAAGAAGGGGCCTTCGTCCTGGACTATTACTCTCGGCCCGGAACCAGCCTGTCGGAAACGAATCGGATGCTGCGGCACGTCGAGGAAATCCTGCTTGGCACCCCCGAGGTGGAGAGCTTCTCGCGGCGCACCGGGGCACGCCTGGCGTTGGCCATCGCCGAGCCGAACACCGGCGACTTCCTGGTGAAACTGCGGCCGGATCGCAAGCGATCGACCGAAGAAGTCATCGCCGAACTGCGCGAGAAGATCCACGCCGCCGAGCCGGCGCTGCATACCGATTTCCCCGGCGTATTGAGCGACCTGATCGGCGACCTGACCTGGTCTCCGAAACCTTGCGAGATCAAGGTCTTCTCGAACGACACCGAAGTGCTCAAGAAAAAGGCGACGGAGATCGCCGAGACCATCGAGAAGTTGCCCGGAGTGGTCGATGTCGAGCCGGGCCTGGTGGTGGCCGGGCCGTCGATGCGATTCGCGGTTCGCCCCGAGGCGGCTGCCCGCGTAGGGCTCACGCCCGCGGACATCGGCAACGCCCTGCAAACGAGCCTTTTGGGGAACGCCTCGTCGTATTTGCTCCAGGGGGATCGCACCGTCGGAGTCCGCGTTCTCTCGTCCGCCGAGACACGCGACCGGGAACTGCGCATCCGCGAAACGCCGATCCGCTCTCCGTCCGGAAGCGTGGTTCCCCTGAACGACGTTGCCGAGGTTCAGTATCAGCCGGGCATTCTGGAGATGCACCGCGAGGATCTGCGCCAGCTCGTGGCCGTGTCGGCCCGGTTCGCAGGCATGGATCTGGGGACCGGCATCGAGAAGATCCAGGCGGAATTGGGCAAGAGCCTTCAACTCCCGCCCGGGGCAACCCTGGAGTTCGGCGGGCTCTACCAGCAGCAACAGGAATCGTTCAAGAACCTCACGTTCGTCCTGCTGATGGCCATCTTCCTGGTGTTCGCCGTGCTCTTGGTCGAGTTCCGCTCCGTCATCCAGCCCTTGGCGATCGTCCTGGGAGCGGTGCTGGCCCTGTTCGGCGTGGTCGCCGCCTTGGGACTGACCGGAACCTCGCTCAACATCGTGTCGTTCCTGGGGGCCATCATCGGCGTCGGGATCGTCGCCAAGAATGGCATCCTGATGCTGGATTTCGTCGAGCATCTGCAAACCCGCGGGTACAGCCTGTTCGATTCCCTGGTGCAATCGGGGCGACGCCGGTTGCGGCCGGTGCTGATGACCTCGCTGGCAACCTTCATCGGACTGTTGCCGCTGGCCTGGGGCGTCGGTGCAGGCGCCGACATGCTCCGTCCCCTGGCCATCGCCATTATCGGGGCGCTGTTCATCTCGCTTCTTCTGTCGCTGGTCGTCACGCCGGTGTTCTACTATGTCATGGCGCGCCTGCTGCGCTCGGAGTGATTCATGTTCCTACTGGATAAGAGGGTCTGGGTTGCGCTGGTTCTGACTGGGTCGATGGCCTTTGCCACGACCGGCTGCAAGAATGCGGCATCCGAGGAAGCTGCCGAGGAAGACGGCCTTCCCAAGGAGCCGGTGCCGGTCCGCGCGGTCAAGGTCGAAACGACGGTCTTGAGGCCCTCGATCGACGTGGTGGGCACGCTGATCGCCATCCCCGAGCGCACCACCTCCGTCTCGCCGCAAATCGCCGGCTGGATTCAGAAGGTCCAGGTGGTCGAGGGCGGCCAAGTACGTGCCGGGGATGTGCTGGTGTTTCTCGACAGCCGATTGGCCGAGGCGGAACATGCCAAGGCGACCGCGGCGGTGGCGGAGAAGGCAGCCATCCTGGAACGACTGAAACGCGGGCCACGTCCCGAGGAAATCGAGGTCGCCCGCCACGACGCCCACAAGGCGCAAGTCGCCGCCGGCGCGCTGCGCAGCGAAGTGGAGGCCCTCAAGCCCCTCCAGGCTCGCAACGAAGTGTCGCCGGTTCAGTTCCAGAAGGCCCGGTCGGCGCTTGAAGCGGCGGAAGCCGAGTCGGCTGCCGCCCTCGCCCGGCTGAAGCTCCTGGAGGCGGGAACCCGGCCCGAAGAGATTGCCGAGGCCGAGGCCCGGCTCGCGGCCGCGAGGGCCGAACTGGACAGTGCAGCGCTCAACTTGCAGTTGTGCAAGATCGCCAGCCCGATCGACGGCGTCATCACGCAGCTTGCCGCGCGCCAAGGCATGTACGTCGAGCGCACCGCGAGCGTGGCCACGATCGTGGATCTGTCGAAGGTCTTCATGCAAGTCCGCATCCCCAGCGCGTATCTGGCCCAAGTGAAGCCCGGCGCAGCGGTCGATGTCCGGGTGGCGTCGTTGCCCGACACGACCTTCCGTGGCAGCATCGCGCGCATCGGCGGACAGGCGGACCCCGCGACCGGCGATGTGGATGCCCTGGCCGAGGTCGCCAACGAAAACGGCCTGCTCCGTCCCGGCCTGGCCTGCCGCGGTCGTGTGTGGCTTCCGGAGGTTGCCGACGCGCTGGTGGTTCCGGCCGCCGCCATCGCGGACCGCGCCGGCACCCCCGTGGTGACGGTGGTCCGCGAGGGCAAGGCTTCTGAGGTGAAAGTCAGACTCGGGGTCCAAACGCCGGAAAAGACTCAAGTGATCGAGGGGCTGGCCCCCGGGGAGACGGTAGTCACGGAAGGGGGGTACGGGTTGCCGGAAGGGTGCCCGGTGCGTCTGGTTGAACCCGGCGACAGAACGATCGCCGAGAAATCGAGCCGATAAACTCTTCCCCGCCTGCCTATTTCGCCGTCCGCGCGATGCCGTGATGGATCTCGGTTCACGGTTCCTGCCCTTGCGGGGCAAAACCGAAGGGAAGGCGTGCTCGCCCGTGCCGATACTCTGCTGATGGAGCCGAGTCTGCCGAGTATTCCGATTGTCCGACCGTTGCCCCCGCGCTGGTGTTACACGCATGGACGCGACCTCGTTGCTTCGAGTCACCCTTGGATCAGCGCTGACCCTCTGCCTGCTTCGACCATGCGCCGCGCAGACGCCGGCTCCGCTACCCGACGATCGCCCGGCCCGCCCCCCGGTCGCCGACACGGCACCGTTGCCCGGCGCGATTCTCACGCCCGCGGCAACCGAAGGTTCCGCGGCCACGCCGGTCGATCTGCGCACAGCCCTGGAACTGACACTGGCGCGAAACCCGGACCTCGTGGCGATTCGCCAGAACCTCCCGGTGTCGTCCGCGGCGATGGCCGTCGCGCATCGATTTCCGACCAGCCTCAATCCCACGGTCTCGATCGACGTGCGCCCGTGGACCTTCGAGAAGGATACCGGCGCGGGTTCGACGCCGCTGGACACGGATTTCACCGTTTCATGGAACCAGCCCATCGAGCTGGGGCACCGCCGCGCATATCGCGAGGCCATCGCCCGGGCCGACTTCAACCAAACCCAGTGGAACGTGTTGCAGGCCGAGCTTTCCGCATTGGTGCAGACGTATCGCTTGCACCAGACTGCTACCTACCGCCGCGAAAAACTGCGAGTGGCCCGGCAGTTGGCGGATTTCAATAGGGCGTTGGTCGAGACGGTGGAGCGGCAGATGCAGGCGAACCAGGCATCCGCGGCCGACGTGTCGCTGGCGAACGTCGAGAACCAGGCGACGATGCAACAACTGGCCGCATGCCAGCAGGACTTCCTTGCGGCGCTGACCGAATTGCGACAACAGATGGGGATCCCGGAATACGCGGGCAGCATGGTGCCGAGCGGCCCGCTTCGAGTGCCCGAGCCCGTCCCGCCCGGCGACGAAGAGCACCTCATCAACACGGCGCTGTCGAGTCGACCCGAGATTCATGCGGCGGCAGCGCAAGTCGCCAGCTCGCGCGCGGCAGTCTGTCTGGCACGTGCCGATCGGATCCCCATTCCCTCCGTTGGCCCGGTCTATTCGAAAAATGAGTCGGGAGTGACGTTCTACGGTTTGGCGGTGAGTAGCCCCATTCCCATTCTGAATGCCGGCGGCCCGCTGGTTCGCCAGCGCGAGGCCGAGTATCGCCGGGACGCCGTGGCGCTGGAGCAAACGCGACAGCGGGTCCGGGCGCAAGTGAAAGCGACCCTGGCCAAGTGGAACCACGCGCAGCAGTTGGTTGCCCGCACGCAAGCCACCGTGCAGCCGATCCAGGCCGAGACGGCCCGCATGGAGCGGCTCTACAAGGCCGGCCAGACCGACCTCCTCAGGCTGCTCCAGGTGCGAGGGCGACTGATCCAGGCCGACAATGCGCAGCTCGACGCCCTATGGCAGGCCACGCAGGCCTACGCCGATCTGCTCGCGGCGTTGGGCTGCACGCCGCTGATCGGCTCGGTGGACGCCGAGCCTGCCCCCTCGGCGGATCCTCAAGGCCAATAGCCCCGCACGTCAGGGTGTCCCGCTCTTCTTGCACTCGTGTTCACGGCGAGCCAAGATAGGGAAAGCGAGGGCCTCGGGTCATGGCCGAATACCTCCTGACAGGGCGAACGCCCGAAGGTAAGAAAGCGACCGAGCGGGTCGAGGCTGCCTCGGCCGACGACGCCGTGAAGACGCTGCGCGATCGCGGGTACACCGAGATCGTGCTCCACACCGACGACGTCATGGCCCAATGCGCCGGACCCGGCCTGACGAACCAGTTCATCACCCCGGCCGACCATGTGGTCATGCGGCGGCTGGGCCAATGGGGGTACATGCTTTTCGTCCTGGCCAAGCTCTACCGCCAGGGCTGGTCGCTGAACCTCCTGGCGGTCGGATTCCTGGTGTTCCGGCGCGTGATGGCGTACCCCTGGGGTTTTCTCGACGTGCTGGCGATCGGCTGGCTGCTCATGCCGCTGGTCGTCGTCCTCGTCGGCCAGTTCCTCGGCCCGGCCCGGAAGTACAACGAGCTGATCGAGCAGGTCGCCTGGGGGCGTTGGGAAGAGACCTTGCGCTTGCTTCCCGCGATCCGCAGCAAGATTCCGCCCCAGGAAGCAGCCGTGCGCGAGGCCCAGGCGCTGGCCGGGTTGGGTCGGCTGGACGAAGGGCTCGCCGTGTTGCAGCCCTTCGCCGGCGGCAACAGGATCCCCGAGTGGATGTACTGGGGCCTCGTGGCCGACGTGTACCTGACGGCCCAACAGACGGACCGCGCTCTCGAAGCGGAAGAGCGGGCTGCCGCGCTTGCGCCCGACAACCCCACGGTCCTCGTCGGTCTGGCCTTGACCGTGCTGCGCTTCCGCCGCGACACGGCGCGGGCTCGGGCGCTGCTTCAGGAGGCGAAGAAGCACCAGATCAGCGACGTGCTGGCCCCTTTCCTGGAGATGACCGAGGGCATCCTCGCCTTCGAGGAGGGGCATGCCCACCAGGCCGTCGAGCGGCTCGAAAAGGCCCTGGCGGCGGCGACGCGCTTCGTCCATGCCAGCCCGCTTGTCGGAGCCATGATCGACCGCATGCACACCTACCTCGCCTTGGCGTACGCCGGGACGCGCGACTACGCCGCCGCCCAGCGGCACTTCGCGATCGCGGAGCCGCGGCTGCGGGCTTTGCGTTCCGACGACCTTCTCCGGCGATGCCGCCAAGTGCTGGGACAATAGCGCGGCGCTCTTGCCGATCACGGGGTGGCAGGCGGTCGGATCGAGTCGAACACCTCGACGGGCCAACGGGCTAGTCGAACGAAGCCGTCGGGCACCGTTTGCTGGAACTGGACATAGGCCTCGACCTTGCCCCTGGTCGAATACGAGACCTCGCCGCGACGTGTGCCGAATACCTTGTAGCCCACGAGCGTGCTGTTCTCGAAATCGACGTGAAGCTGTCTGCCTTCCTTGCACCCGCAGCAGACGATGCCCGACGAGGGCGTGCCCTGCGGCTGGGAAAAGTTGAGAACGATCAAGCGGCAATCCTTGAACGCCACGCGCGTGCAAAGATCGTCCACGCCCGGCCAGCCCGCCTGCAAGGCATTGTCGGGACTGATGATCGTGCAATCGTCGAACACGGCATGGGGGCAATCGGGCATGGCGCGGCTTTCGCCGCGCACGTAGACCCCGCCGGCATCGCCCCACCAGTCGAGGTTCAGGAAATAGCATTGGCGAAACAGGACGGGCTCGGCTTTTCGGGGCGAGTGGGCCATGACGGCCGCCCCGGCGAATCGCCCGATCCCCACGCAGTTGTCGACCACTGCCGAGAACTCGGCCCCTTTCTGGCACGTCATGTCCCAGCCGATGCCGCCCTCGCTCCCGGTGCAGTACAGGTTCCGGTAGATCCAACGGTCCCAGATCGCGCCGGAAAAGTAGGGGTCGCAGTGCCACGGGCCCCACCAGTCGACGCACTTCAGGCCCGACTCGGGGAGCTTGGATGACACGATCTTGAAGGTGCCCTGCCGGGTCGGGTCGGTACGCACGGCGACGCCCGGGCAGCCCGAATCGATCACCACCCAGCCGCTCGCCCCGGAGCCAAGGCTCCCATCGAAATCGCCCACCAAGAGATTGTAGGCCCCCGGCGCGCCTCGGTGGGCGGGGTACAGGTTGGCCTCGGGGTACGTATCGGGCCGGATGATGACCCGGTGTCCGCCGCGATCGTCGGGAATGGCCGAAAGGGCGGCCTGAATCGTGCGAAACGCCTTGGCCCAACTGGTCCCGTCCGAGTTGTCGCCGGCCTTCGACACGTAGAGCGTTACCCCGCGTCGGCCGGCGTAGCCGGGGGCCGAGGGATCGCCCGGCACCGCCGGAGGCCGAGGGCGTTTTGGCCGGGAAGACGAGGCAGAAAACGCGGCCTTGGGCAACTGCGGATCGAGCAAGCGGAACGCGTCGACCGGCCACAACCCCAGGCGCTCGAACTCCGGCGGCGTCGGCTGTTCGAACTGAACGTACGCCCCGACCTTGCCTTGGACCGAATACGAAATCGCGCCGGTCCCTTTCCCGGGCGTCTTGTTGATCTTGGGATCGCAGGTGCCGAAGAGCCGAAAACCCATGAGCAATCCGCCTTCGAAGTCGACGTGAACCTGCTTGGGATCCTCGACGTTGCTCGAGATGACTCCCGACGAAGGCGTGCCTCGCGGCTGCGAGAAGTTCAGCGACATCAGCCGGCAATCTTTGAGTCTCACGCGGATGTACTTGCTCGGAAAGAGGATCTGCACCGCGTTGTCGGGCGCGGCCATGGTGCAGTCTTCGCAGATGACGTCGGGGTCCTCGGGCGGGGAGTTGTTGTAGGAGCCGACCCCCAGTGCCCCGGCGTCGCCCCACCAGTCCAGCGCCATCAGGAAGCACCGGCGGAACACGATCGGCTCGCCCTTGCGCGTGACCTGATAGCCGAAGCCGGCGCCGAACGCCCGGCCGATGCTCACACAGTCTTCCATGATCACCGTGAATCCTTCGCCGCTCTTGTTGGTGAGGTCCCAGAACAGGCCTCCGTCGCCGCCGGTGGCGTACAGGTTCCGCAGGATCCACCGGTCCCAGCCGATGGCGGAAAACGTGGGGGCGGTGTGCTGGGGCGACCACCCTTGGGTCGTCGCGCGGATCGTGCCCCACCAATCGTAGCTCTTGAACCCTTTTTCCGGGTCGCTCGAGTCGATCACCACCCGGCCCACGGCGCCCGAGCCAAAGCGGCCGTCCACGTCGCCGATCAGCAGGTTGTACGACCCCGGCGCACCCTTGTGGCTGGTAAACAGATTGGCCTCGACATAGGTATCCGGACGGACGACGATGCAATGTCCGCCCCGCTCGTCGGGCACGGCCGACAGCGCGGCCTGGATCGTCCGAAAGGCCCTCGGCCAACTGCTGCCGTCCGAGTCATCGCCCAGCTTCGACACGTAGATCGTCTTTCCCTTGCGGCCGGTATAATCCGCGGCCGCTGGGTCCCAAGACGCCGCGCAGAGGTCCGCGGCAAACTGGCCCGCCAGAAACAACGCGAGCAAAAGGGTCAAACAGGCT
>JANLFZ010000006.1:29864-31171 GCA_024653385.1 Thermoguttaceae bacterium
GCACCCTGGTGGTGACATTATCGCCTTGACGGCGCGGCCGCCTCAAGCGGTCGCTCGCCGGGGTGTTTGAAAACCGCTGCCGGCGCGGCTATGATGTCGGCCATCGCGGCAACTGGTCCCTACTCGGAGGCATCTCGAATGTACCATACGGTCACGCGCATTAGGGCGGTCTTGGTTCTCGTGGTCGTGGGCGTTGCCAGCATTGCCTCGGCCGCCCAACCGGTGAAGTTCGTCGCCCATCGGATCGGCACGTTCCGCAACGAGGCGTGCGGTGTCGGCGACTTCAACAACGACGGCAAGCTCGATATCGTCGCCGGGCCGTTCGTCTACCTCGCTCCCGACTGGAAGCCCCACAAGCTCCGCTCGATCGAAGGGCAGGTCGACGACCAGGGCAAGGGCTACTACTGGGAGTTCATGAACGAGCCGTTGGATGTTGACGGCGACGGCCGGCTCGATATCGTAAGCTGCTCGTGGACGGGCGAGTCGGAGTGGTTCCGCAATGTCGGTTTCGACACGCCGTGGCCCAAGACGCTCGTCGAGAAGATCGACCACTTCGAGTGCGGCGACCTGTGGGACATCGACGGCGACGGCAAGGCCCTCGAGATCCTCCCCCATGCCCCGGCCACGTTCTGGTACGAGGTCGGCAAGCTGGCCGACGGCAAGCGGGGGATCGTCAAGCATGTGGTGTGCCCAAGCCCGAAGGAATGGGGCGGCGGCGTGGGCGACGTCAACGGCGACGGCCGGCCCGACATCCTCCGCCCCAATGCCTGGTACGAGGCCCCGGCCGATCCTCGCAAAGGCCCGTGGAAAGAGCATCCGCTGGCCGTTGGCGGCAAGGACGGCAAGGCCGAGCACACCGCGCAGATTCTGGTTTACGACGTGAACGCCGACGGCCTGCCCGACCTCGTGGCCAGCTCGGCCCACCGCTACGGCATCTTCTGGTACCAGCAGGTGCGCGAGGGCGGGAAGATCTCCTGGAAGCAGCACACCATCGACGACACCTGGACTCAGGCCCACAGCCTCACGCTGGCCGATCTCGACGCCGACGGGGACCTCGACCTGGTGACCGGCAAGCGATTCATGGCCCACAACGGCAGCGACCCCGACGAGTTCGGCCCGCTGTGCGTCTACTGGTACGAACTAGCGCGGGGGCCGAACCCGAAGTGGACGCGGCACACGATCAGCTTCAAGGAGGGCATTGGCGCGGGCATGAGCATCCCCGTGGTCGATCTCGATGGCGATGGCGACCTCGACGTGATCGTCACCGGCAAGTGGGGCGGCCCGGTGTGGTTAGAGAACAAGGCGAG
>JANLFZ010000079.1:0-10935 GCA_024653385.1 Thermoguttaceae bacterium
ACCACGGTCGAGGAGTTGCGACGCCGCATCGGCAGCGTGCGACGCGACGGCCGGAAGATCGGCCTGGTCCCGACGATGGGGGCCCTTCATGACGGACATTTGAGTCTGGTTCGCGCTTCGCGTGCCGAATGCGGTTTCACCGTGGTCACGATCTACGTGAACCCCAGCCAGTTCGGACCCAATGAGGATTACCGCCGCTATCCGCGGACCCTCCAGGCCGATCTCGATCTGCTGGCCGGGTGGGCCGACCTGGTCTTCGCGCCGGATAACCAAGAGGTCTATCCCCCGGGGTTTTCCACCTGGGTCGAAGTGGGGTCCGTGGCGGAACCGTTCGAGGGCGAGTTCCGGCCAACGCATTTCCGCGGGGTGGCCACGATCGTGCTGAAGCTCTTCAACATGGTGGGGGCCGATGTCGCCTATTTCGGCCAGAAGGACTATCAGCAGGCCAAGGTCATCCAGCGCATGGTCGAAGACTTGAACGTTCCGATCGAGCTGCGCGTGTGTCCGATCGTGCGCGAGCCCGACGGACTGGCCATGAGTTCGCGCAATGCCTATCTGAACCCCGGCGAACGCCGCCAGGCGGCCGTGCTTTGCCAGGGCTTGCGCATCGCCCAGAACCTGGTTGCCGAAGGCCGCCGTGACGCCGGCGAGATTCTCGAGCGCGTGCGCGCGGCGATCCAGGCCGCGCCCGATGCCCGGATCGACTACGTGGCGCTGGCCGACCCCGAGACGCTCGAGCCGGTTTCGGCGGTCGAGGGTCGCACGGTGCTGCTCTTGGCCGTGCGGATCGGCGCCACGCGGCTGATCGACAACTGCATCCTGGAGCCCTGATTGTGCAACAGACGCTGTTTTTCATCCCCGAGCGGATCGGCGGCGTGCCGGTCTTCGGTTTTGGAGTGTTGCTGGCCGTCTGGGCCGCGGCAAGCCTGGCGTGGATGCTGTACGCCTTGGTTCGGTACGGATGGCGCAACGCCGAGACGTGGAATCATGCGCTCTTGTTGGCGGTGCTCGGAGTCGTGATCTGGCAGGTGATGCCGCGAATTGCCGTCCCCGGACAAGGACTGCCCGTCCGCGGATACGGCGTGCTTCTGTTGTTGGGGATCCTCGCGGGGACGGGCCTGACGGTCTGGCGCGGGCGGCGCGTCGGGCTCGACGGCGAAAAAGTCGCCACGCTCTGTTTCTGGGGCGTGGTCTGCGGAATCATCGGATCGCGGGCCTTTTATGTCATTCAGTACTGGCCCGATTTCCAGAGGCCGACCCTCGGTCAGACCCTGGGAGCCATCGTCAACATCACCCAAGGCGGAATCGTCGTCTACGGCGCCCTGATTGGCGGACTCGTGGGATTCGCGGTCTACGGAATCAAGGAGAAGATGCCTTTGTTGGCCTCGCTGGACCTCCTGGCCCCGGGAATGCTCCTGGGCCTGGCGATCGGCCGGGTGGGGTGCTTTCTGAACGGCTGTTGCTTCGGCGGGGCCTGCGATCTGCCCTGGGCCGTGCGATTCCCGGCGGGCTCGCCGCCGTACCTCCACCAGGCCGAGCACGGCGACTTGTTCCTTCAGGGGCTGCGGATCGCGGGCAGTCCCGAGGCGCCGCCAATCATCGCCGAGGTCGAGCCCGGGTCTGCCGCAGCGGAGCAAGGCCTGGCGCCGGGCCAACGGGTCACCTCGATCAACGGCCTGGCGGTGGAAACGGTGCAAGCGGCCAACGACGCCCTGCTGAAGACCGCGCTGCAAGTACAACCCGTCACGCTCTCGGTCGCCGGGCGCGAAACGCCGGCCCGGTGGTCGCCTGCCCCACTGCCGGGGAGGTCCCTTCCGATCCACCCCACCCAGCTGTATAGCGCCATCGACGCCCTGGTGCTGTGCTTGTTCCTTCTGGCGTACGATCCCTTCCGCCGCCGCGACGGCGAGCTGTTGGCGATGTTCTTGACGTTGTACCCCGTCACCCGCTTCCTCATGGAGCAGATCCGCACCGACGAGGCCAAAGTGTGGATTACCCATCTGACGATCGGCCAGGTGTTCAGCGTGGGCATCCTGGCAATGGCGATCGCGCTTTGGGGGTTTCTGCTGACCAGAGCGCCTGCCAAGGCGTTCTGCCCCGAACCGGTCACCGCGCGGCAACCGACGCCACGGCCTTGAGGTTTGCCAGCGGTGTGCCAAGCGGGATGGCACACTCGGGACCAACGATGTCGATGCCGGCCACAAGCGCGGCTTCGGCGTCGGCTCGGATCTCGTCGGGCGTGCCGCGCAGCAGCTTGTAGTTGCTGATGCCGCCCATCAGCGCCAGCGCGCCCCCGGCCAGCTTGCGAACCTCCTCCGGCGTGCCGGTCTTGGTGTCCCAGTGGAAGCAGGCCAGTCCGGTCTGGGCAATCATGCCGATGCGGTCGGCGGTATTGCCGCAAATGTGCAGGATGACGGGCACGGGAATCTCTTGCGCCAGCCGGCGGTGCAAAGGAAGCAGAAACGTCTCGTAAGCCCGCGGGCTGCATAGGTCTCGCGTCGCATGATCGGCCAACAGCAGGCAGTCGGCCCCGGCGTCGATCTGCGCCCGCGCAAACCGCAGGGTGACTTCCGTCAAGCGGTCGAGAATGCGCCGGGTCTGGCCCGGATCGTCCAGGGTGCCGATGAGGAACCCCTCGACGCCGAAGTAGTGGTACCCTTGCGTCCATCCGCCGAAGACCTTGCCGCAGACGGCCGCCGCCTCGCCGAGCCGCTTCTTCAACAGCGCGATCGACTCCAGCGGAACGCGGCACGCGGGCCGATCCAAGAGGTCGGCCGGAATGCGGATGTCGTCTTCCGTGCGGAAGATGGGTTTTCCGCAGACGGGCATGGCGTCGGGGCCACCCCACTGGACCGCCGAACCCATCGCCGCCGCCTCGTGGCACACCGAGAACAGGGGCATGACCACGTCGAACCCCAGCAGCGTATGGCCGGCCATCGCCAAGGCCGTCATCTTCTCGGCGTCGAGATGGGCCTCGGGAAAGAACGCCCCGACACTCTCCATCAGCTCGCGGCAGACAATCGACGTGCCCGTGCCGTACACGGGCCGGGCGTTCTTTCGCCTCAAGGCATCGAGAAAGTCGCGTCGGCTCATGCGCGGGTCCACTCGTTGATCTTCGCCAGGCTCCGGGCTGCCGCGCGGTCGAGGTTCTCCACGCTGCCGCCACCTCGCAGCGGCGAGCACATCTCATAGGCCACATAGCCCTCGAAGCCCCCCTCGCGCAGTCCCGCGAAAAAGCCCTCGAGATCCAGAAACCCCTCGCCCAACGGTACCGCCCGGGTCATGTCGTCCAGCCGCCGGTAGTTGACCAGGCCGGGCAGATAGACGTAGCGGGGAAGGCGCACGTAGTCGGCCAGGGTGGTCTGAATCATGCGCGGGGCGAGGCGCCGGGCAGCCGTTCGGAGGTCCTCGCCGTGCAGGGCCGGCGCCCAGGGGTCGAACATCGCCCGGCAGTTCGGGTGCCCGACATCGTCGAGAAACTCGAGGTAGGCGTCCACGCCCACGCCCACGTCGTGATGGTTCTGCACGCCAAGGACCACGCCGCAGTCGGCGGCCACGGCCGCGCACTCGCGCACGGCCCGAACGCAAAGGTCCCAGTCGCGCGCGGCCCCCTCGGGTTCGGTGGCGTAGCCCGTGAAGATCCGCACGATCTTGGCCCCCAGGCGTCTGGCTAGTTGCGCCAGCGATCGCACGTAGGCCACCTGGATCTCGACCGAGGGTACTTCGGTGTCGCGACCCATGGTGAAGTTCGTGTACCCGGCCACGGTGGCGATCTCGACCCCGGCCGTCGTGGCCACTCGGCGGATCTCTTCCACCTGTCGGTCGTCGGTGTCGAGCACCGACAGGTGCGGGCGCTTGCCCATCAACTCGACCGCGGGATAACCGAGCGACGCGGCCTTCATCAAGAACTCGGTCACGGTCAGCCGGGCCTGGCCCCACAGGCCCGCGTAGCTCACCGAGAACAGCGTGGGCGTCATCATGGATTGAACCTCCGAAGAAGCTCCGCCCGGCCCATCCCTCAAAAAGGCCGGCCGGGTGCTATACTTGGGTGGAACCGCGCGCCGGACCAACCGGGTTGACACGGCCTTCCGTGCCAGCCAGACGCCGGTTTCGTGGATTGTCCGCTCATCCAGTCGGCTGGGCAAGAGGGGGACCTATGCTCGAATTGATCGATCTCGACCGCGAAATCTCGAAGGAGCAGTACGACCAGGTCTTCCCCGCGATGGAAGCCCAGTTGGGCCAGTGCCAGCGCGAGGCCCGCGCGAGCGGCGTCCCGATGGTCGTCGTCTTCGAAGGGTGGGACGCGGCAGGCAAGGGGACGCTCATCAACCGGCTCGCCCTGGCCCTCGATCCGCGCGGCTTCAAGGTCTGCACCAACGGGACTTCCGACGAAGGCGAACGGCTGCGCCCCTGGTTGTGGCGCTATTGGAACGAGTTGCCTGCCGCCGGCGCCATGGTCATCTTCGACCGCTCGTGGTATCGGCGATTGCTCGAAAACCGCGTCGAAGGCGAGGCCCCGGGGCGCGACCGGCCCGAGTATGAAGACATCCAGGAGTTCGAACGCCAGTTGACCGACTCGGGCGTGGTGCTCGTGAAGTTCTGGCTGCACATCAGCCGCAAGGAGCAGAAGCGCCGGCTTCGGGCGCTGGCCAAGGATCCCGACACGGCATGGCGCGTGGGCAAACGGGAACGCCGCCAGCACCGGCACTACGACGAGTGGCTCTTGGCGGTCGAGGAAATGCTCCATCGCACCAGCACCCCCTATGCCCCCTGGACCGTCGTCGAGGCCACGCAAGATCGCTTCGCGCGCGTCAAGGTCTTCGAGACGGTCTTGACGGCCTTGCGTCAGGAACTGGATCGCCGAGCCAACGAACCCCCGCCGAAAAAACGGCCCATGCCGCTTCCCGACGACTCCCCGACCCGGCGCCAAACCGTGCTCGACCGCGTCGATCTGACCCTCAGCCTGCCGCGCCCGACCTACGACCAAGAACTCGGCAAGCTCCAGGAGCGGCTTTTCGAGCTGGAACACCGCCTCTACACCGCGAGGGTCCCGGCCGTGATCGTGTACGAAGGTTGGGACGCCTCCGGCAAGGGGGGCAACATTCGTCGTCTGGCCGCCGGACTCGATCCCCGCGGCTACGAGGTCATTTCCATCGCCGCTCCCACGGCCGAGGAACTTGCCCACCATTACCTCTGGCGGTTCTGGCGCCGCGTGCCCAAGGCGGGCCACATCGCCATTTTCGACCGCTCGTGGTACGGGCGCGTGCTCGTCGAGCGCGTCGAAGGCTTCTGCACCGACGACGAGTGGCGTCGGGCCTACCGGGAAATCAACGAGTTCGAACGCCAATTGACCCAGTTCGGCACGGTGATGGTCAAGCTGTGGCTTCACATCGATCAGGACGAGCAACTCCGCCGCTTCGAGGCCAGGAAACAAGAAAAACGCTGGAAGATCGGCGAGGAAGACTGGCGAAACCGCGAGAAATGGCGGCAATACGAAATCGCGGTCACCGAGATGCTCGAACGGACCAGCACCACCTACGCGCCGTGGACGATCGTCGAGGCCAACGACAAACTCTATGGGCGGATCAAATCGCTTCGGACCGTAGCCGACGCCATCGAGGCGGGACTCAAGACGTGAACGGCCACGGGCCTCTTGTCACCCCCCGGGCCAGCCGTTGTCACGTCGAGCGCAAGCGCCGGGCCTCGTCGGCAAATGCCACGACGTTCTCCCATGGCGTCTCGGGCTGGATGCGGTTCGAGGGCATGAGGATCGCACGGCGCTTCGGGCCCACGATGCCCGCTAGCCTCTGCACCTCGCGCCGCACCGCCTCGGGCGAGCCGAACGGCAGAATCCGCTGCGACGACAACGACGCCGACAGCACGATCGCGTCGCCATACCGGCCGTAACACGCCTCGAAGTCCATGCACTCGGGTTGCACGGGATGAAGCGCGTGGAAGCCGAGTTCGATGATGTCGGGCACGATCGGCTCGATGTTTCCACAACTGTGCAAGAAGAACCTCGCCTGCGGCGCGGCCGCCCTGGCCGCATCGAGCACGCGCCGCCATCGCGGCTTGATGAACCGGCGCCACAGGCGCGGCGCAATCTGCATGCCGCTCTGCATGCCCACGTCGTCGTAGAAGCACAGCACGTCGATGCCCAATCGGGCCGTGGCCACGGCCAGTTGCTCGGTGTGGCTCGCGACCTTGTCGAGCACCGCCTCGGCCATCGAAGGATCGGCAGCCAAGTCCATCATGAACTGCTCCATGCCGCGCAGCCACCACGACCACTCGTAAAGGCTCCCGGCGTAGCCGAACACGGGCAGCCCGGCCGCGTGCCACGCGCGGAGGATCGAGTCGTCGGCCGGGGTTTCGATCCGGGGCGTGGGAAAGGCCTCGACCTCGTGCGGCAAGCGGGCGGAAGCCAGCGGCGGGAAGATGCGTTCGACGGTCCCTTCGACGCCTCCGGCCCAGTGCCCGATGCCCCACTCGTCGAAGGTCGTGCCCGGCGGCAACTGTCCGTGCAGCCGCGCCGGGTCATCGCCGCCAAACCGCTGCCCGAGCGAGAACAGGCGGAAGTCGGCCCCGAAATACTCGGCCCAATCGTCCCTGCCCGTCTCGGCGCGGAACCGCCGCGCCACCGGCTCCGTCAGGCCGGGAATCGCGCCCACGTCGAACGAGTAGGGGATCCAATCGGGGCAGCCGCCCGCGAGAAGTCGGTGCAGGTTGTCGCGCGGAGTCATGGGATGCAACCACGGCGAAACGGCGGGACTGTTCGACACGGGCGCCGCGGCGCCTCGTGCCGCGCGGCAGGCTACGGCCCGCCGGCATCGACCCGGGCGTCGGCCCGGGGTCGGTGGTAGAACGACTCCCAATAGGCCCGGTCGGTTGCGTAGCAGTCGATCGGGTCGGTGGGCTTGAGGTCCTTCGGCAGGATGCCGAACCGTTGCATCTCGCGGATGTAATGCGGGTTCGGACGGAACCCAGGCATGTCGAACCGCTTGCCGGCCATGAGGCGCTGATGGGCGTCGCGGATCGCCGCGAGCATCGCCTGATAGAGCGGATCCTTGGTGTCCTTGAACACCGCTTCCCGACAGAGGCCAAGGCCGCCGGCCTCCTTGGCCAGAGGGGCCAACAAGGCGTACGACTTTTCGGGCCGCGAGAGGTTCATCACGGTCTCGGCCCGGACGCCGGCCGGCCCCGGAAAGACGACCACCTTGCGCGGGCCCTTCTCGGTGGCGATCTCGCGCGTGTGGCAGCCGCCGCAGCGCTGGCTGATCGCGCCGTACGGGACGTGGACGGGATAGGTTCCGCAGCCCAACGCGGCGTAGGTGCCCGGGTAGGTGGCGCTGGTCTCGATCCACAAGCGAATGGTCTTGGCTTCCAGCGGAGAGACCTTCGCCCCGTAGTGGCTACCGTCGATGAGCTTCATCAGCCGGCTGGCGGCGCTGCCGTACTGGTACGGCGGCCGGCTGCCGATGGGCTGGTTGCGGCCGTCGACCACCAGGCCGCGCGTCTGCATGGCCCAATAGCTCATCGTGTACGTCATCGTCTTGTCGCCTGTCAGGTCCACCCGTCCCTCGTAGCGCTCCGGCCGGTGGCACTCGACGCAGTGCCGGTCGAGGATCGGCTGGATGTCGCGCGGGAAGTCGAGCACGTCGGGCACATCGGCGATGCGCTCCACCTTGCTCGGCCGGCGCTTGAAGGCCATCTGGTTGGGCCTCACGTCGGCGGTCGTGTTCCGCTGCTCGTGGCACCCCACGCACCCGAGGGTCTCGCCCGGCTGGAGAATCGTGAAACTGTGCATGCGCTTGACCGCGATGTCGTTCTCGTCCAGCGCCACGAAAAACAGCGACCGCAAGGCGGGCAACTCCATGAAGGCCGAGCCGTCTTCCTCGACGGGCACGGTGCCGACGATCTGCGCCAGGGTAAACGACCCGCCGATGGTCAACGGCTCCATCCCCCCGGAGAAGTTCACCGGCTTGGGCACCTGCTGAAGCACCAAGAGCTTCTTGATCGCGCCCCGCTTCACCCCATCCATGCTGCGGCCGTTGTAGATGTCGGAAAGTAGCACGCGGGCCGTCGGCTTCGAGAGATCGACCCGCTCGGGAATGACCGGCTCGCGCGGCCGGGCCATGATCGGCCGCGGCTCGTGGCATTGGAAACGCCCCCGCTCGGACTCCGGCAGTTGGTAGATCAGTTCGGTGTTCCCCTGGCCGTCCATCACGAACAGTCCGCGGGGATGGGCCACCAGAAAGCAATCCTCGCTCAACGCGTAGGGGTCCTTCCAGTGCGCGGCCCATTCGTTCTTCTCGGGACTGATCCGCCGGGCCGACGCGAGGATGTCGGGACCCCGGCTGGGATCGACCACGGTCACGGGCCCCAGGTGCTCGGGCATGCCGTGGCCGGGCGAGAACGACGCCACGATCTTCGTCGTGCCCGGAATCGGCTTGGCGTCGAGCATCGCGATGTTGCCGAACTCGTTGCCGAAGAACACGGTCTGGCCCGTGCCGTCGGGGTTCATCGCCCAAAGATGGTGGAAGTGAACCTGGCTGCGATCGACGTACTCCCAGCGCATGTAAAGCACCCGCCCGTCGGGGAGCATCCACGGGGTGTTGTCGTGGTCGTTGTTGCTCGAGAGCATGCGGATGTTCTTTCCGTCGCCGTCGCAGCGATAGAGCGACGCCACCCGGGTGTACCAGCAATTGACGAACCGCCGGCACCGCGACGAGCAGAAGACGATGCTGCCGTCGGGGCAATAGGTGGGCTCGATGTCGTCGTCCGGTCCGTCGGTCAACTGCCGCAAGCCCGTGCCGTCGATGTTGATCTCGTAGAGATGGAACGGATGCTCGCCACCCTTGCGGTACGAAAAGAGGATCTTCGTACCGTCGTAGTGAAGCTGCGGGTCGCGAACGCCGCCTTTGGGGTCGTCCAGCAACGTCGTCAGCTTGCCCGTGCGCAGATTCAGGCGGCACAACCGGCCTCCCTCGCCGTACCCCCAGTACACCCCCTCTTCCATCTTGAAACCGAGCTGCGTCGGGTACTCGGAATGATCGGCGTAATTGCCGAAGGTGACGTACCAGTGGTCGCGGCCGGGCACGCGCACCGCGAAGACAATTTCCTCGGCCTGCTTCATGGGACCGGCGAGAAACCGCGACAAAAGCGGCCCCGGCTGGTAGGTCGGCTGCCGCCCGGCCTCGGGCGCGGGTCGCGATTGGCCGGCAACGTCCGAAACACGGCCGACCGACAACACGGCGGCCCCTAGAGCGCAGAGTACCACTCGACGATGCCATCGGACGCGGTCGGTCATCTTCGCAACCTCCGTAACGCTTTGGCGGACGGGAATCGGCGGCCATTATAGTCGCGCTACCCCATCCGCGAAACCCGACACGAACACGCAGGCTTCGCTCTGCCGAGCCTGGCTGAAGCCCCCGGCATACCAACCCGACGCGCCAGCGAGGGCCTAGCACACCAACCCGACGCGCCAGCGAGGGCCCTGCGAGCCGACGCGCCAACGAGGCCCGGGTAGTATCCCAGCGTTCCGGCAAGGCCCCGTGGTCTGCCCTCGTCGGCACCTCGGGTTAATCTGTCCTCGCTGGCGCGTCGGGTTAGTATCAAGGCACGTGACCCACGACGAACCGTGACACCGATCGAGACACAACACTACAGAGGGGTATGCCTCGATGAGCAAGTCCGCCGAGTTTCCACAAAATCCTTACCGATTTCAAGTGGATTGTGTATGCTATAGATAGGCCGGGCCGGCGTGGGAAAACGTCGAGTACATGATTGCACCAGGGTCAGGTTTGACCTATAAAAGGGCTGTTGAGGGCCAGGAAGCGCGCGCGACGCTCTTTTTGGTTTTTCCCTGCACCCTTCTCGCGCGGGGTGCCGGCAAGGGCACGCTTCCGTCGGATGTCAGGAGACCGAACCGCATGAGCGCTATCCATTCCGCTCGTCCGCCGCGCCACGGGTTCACGCTGGTCGAACTGCTCGTGGTGATCTCGATCATTGGGGTCTTGATGGGCTTGCTGTTGCCCGCCGTCCAAATGGCCCGCGAATCCGGACGCCGAACCCAGTGCGGGAACAATCTGAAGCAGATCGGCTTGGCCTTTGCGCAGCACGATTCGCAGTTCAAGACGTTTCCCGATGGCGGCAAGGGCGTGGGGCTGAACTTCGCACGCTCCTCGTCCGGCCCGAACAACTTCAATACCGCTCCCCGGCAGAACTGGGGTTGGGGCTACCAGATCCTTCCCTTCATGGAGCAGGAATCGGTGTGGTCGTTGCCCGACGACTTCAACGTGTATGACAGCGGCGGCAATCTTCTGAGGAAAGGGGCGGGCTCGGTCACCTTGTCGATGTACTTCTGCCCGACGCGCCGTCGGCCGGTCGGGTACATGTTCCCCGGGATCTTCAACCAGCAACGCACGCCCGAGTTCCGCGCGCTGGGCGATTACGCCGGCAACGCCGGGTGCGGCGCGGTCGGCCCGCCCAGTTCCAACGATCCGGGCAGCCTGGGAAACGGCAACGGAGGCCCCAACGGCAATCTCGGCGGAACCGTGGTTCGTGCGGGCGCAACCCAACCGATCTCGCTGGTCGATAACCGGGTGCCCGACGGCGCCAGCAACACCATCTTGGTTGCCGAAAAGTACGTGTTCGAAGACACGAAGGATATCGACCCGATGGGCGGGACCCGCGCGCCCAACGACGACACGGGCTACTTCTCGGGTTGGGACTGGGACATCGTGCGTTGGGGACCGACGTACGACTCGTCGACCAGCACGTGGTTCATGACGCCTCAGCCCGACTCGTCCAAGCCGCCGGTCGGCAACGAGTGGCTCTATTACGGCGCGTTCGGCGCGGCGCACCCTGGGGTCTTCAACGCCGTGTTCGCCGACGGCAACGTCCGGACCATTCGCTTGACCGTCGATCCGGCCGTGC
>JANLFZ010000079.1:10945-15459 GCA_024653385.1 Thermoguttaceae bacterium
TGCTGTCGGCCGCCTGCACGCGCAAGAACGGCAAGAACGAGACCCAGATGGATCCCAACGGGCTGTAGCGCGCGGTACTGCCCCGGGAGGACCGACAGGCGATATTCGCCGCCAGGCCAAGCCGGTAGCCACCCCTCGGGATATTCTGCCGGCAACATCGATCCCAGCGATCCATCGCAGACGCCGCGGATCGCGCCGACCCAAGGTCGGCATCGCTTGCCGTTCGAGGCTTGGCCGGCGTCGACGGACCATGTCTCATCACGGGATGCGTCGTTCTCGAGGACGGCCTCCCACGTGGGCCGAAGCGCGTAAAGGACCCGGACGAACGGTGCCGGCCGGAGTATTAGTGGAACTTATTTTATGTATTAGACATTTGCCGACTTACTGATAGTACAACTCCTGGTACAATCGCGGTCCAGTGAGCCTTCTTTTCAGGACCGTGCCAGGAGTGCCAGACGTGAACCTCCAGCGTCCCAACGCGAACGATGCCACATCCACCGCCAACCGATCCCGGTCGGTGGTACCCCAATCGGGTCTTTGCTCCCGCTGCATGGACGGGTGCAAGGGCAATTGCGAGGTTTTCCAGGCGAGTTTCCGCGGCCGCGAACTGATCTACCCCGGCCCATTCGGCGAGGTGACCGCCGGTGGCGACAAGGACTACCCGGTCGACTACTCGCACCTGAACATCCAGGGCTACGCCCTGGGAGGCAATGGACTTCCTCAAGGTGTGGCGGCCAATCCCGACACCTGCACGTTTCCGTCGGTCTCGGTGGCTACCGAGTACGGTTGGGACCGCAAGGTGCGCATGGCCGCCCCGATTTTCACCGGGGCCCTGGGCTCGACCGAGATCGCCCGCAAGAACTGGGATCATTTCGCCGTCGGCGCGGCGATCAGCGGAATCACCTTGGTCTGCGGCGAGAACGTCTGCGGCATCGACCCGAAGCTCGAACTGGACTCTCGCGGCAAGATCACGTCGGCTCCCGACATGGACCGCCGGATCGAGATCTACAAGCGATATTACCGCGGGCAGGGCGAGATCCTGGTGCAGATGAACGTCGAGGACACGCGCCTCGGCGTGGCCGAGTACGTCATCCGAAAGCACGGTCTGGACACGATCGAGCTGAAGTGGGGCCAGGGGGCCAAGTGCATCGGCGGCGAGATCAAGGTCGATTCGCTCGAACGGGCCTTGGAACTGAAGAAGCGGGGCTACATCGTCACCCCCGATCCGGCCGACCCCATCATCCAGCGGGCCTTCCGCGACGGGGCCATCAAGCAGTTCGAGCGGCACAGCCGGCTGGGCTTCGTCGATCGAGAGGGATTCCTCGCCGAGTGCGATCGCCTGCGGCGCTTGGGGTTCAAACGCATCACCCTGAAGACCGGGGCCTATGGCCTGCGGGAACTGGCCATGGCTCTCAAGTGGGGCAGCGAGGCGAAGATCGACTTGTTGACCATCGACGGCGCGCCGGGCGGCACCGGCATGAGCCCGTGGCGCATGATGGAAGAGTGGGGCGTGCCGAGCATCTACCTCCACTCGGCCGCCTGGCAGTTCGCCGACCGCCTGGCCAAACGCGGCGTGCGGGTCCCCGACTTGGCGTTTGCGGGCGGCTTCAGCTCCGAGGACCACGTGTTCAAGGCCCTCGCCCTGGGTTCGCCCTTTGTCAAGGCGGTGTGCATGGGCCGGGCGCTGATGATCCCGGGGATGGTGGGCAAGAACATCGGCCTGTGGATGAACAACGGCGGACTACCCAAGACGGTCAGCCAGTACGGCGACAGCCTCGAAGAGATCTTCGTCTGCTGGGAGCAGGTCTCCGACCTCGTCGGCGCCAGCGAAATGAAGAACATCCCGCTGGGCGCCGTGGGCATCTTCTCGTACGTCCAGAAGCTGACCGTGGGCTTGCAGCAGCTCATGGCCGGGGCGCGGTGCTTCAACTTGGCGTCGATCAGCCGGCGCGAACTGATGAGCCTCACGCGCGAGTGCGCCGACGTGACCGGCATCCCCTACGTCATGGACGCCTACCGGGCCGAGGCCGAGGCGATTCTCGACGCGTAGAACGGATCCTCGGGGGCGGGGGATGCGCCCGCGCCTCACTTCACAGCGGCCGGAAGGTCCTTCCAGCGCGACGATAGACGCTTCTCGATCGTGCCGTCGCGCTGGCGCAGGACCATTGCCGTTGCGCCCGGCGTGTCGTCGATCAAGCGGAGGCCCCGGTCGGGTCCCAGGACGCTCACGGCGGTCGAGAGACCGTCGGCGGTCATCCCGTTCGGGGCCACGACGGTGACGGTCGTGCGTTCAGTTAGACCCAAGCCGGTCTTCGGATCGACGATGTGCGAATAGCGTTTGCCGCCGATCTCGACGTACTGGAACATATCGCCCGAGGTCGCCACCCCGCACCGCGAGAGACAAAGGTACTGGCTTGGCGGCGCGTCGGGCTCGAGCGAGCCGACCCCGATGGTCCAACCGGGCTTGTCCGGGGGTGGGTCGCCCAGCCCGATATCACCACCGGCCACGATCATGGCCCGGACGATCCCCCTCTTTCGGAGCAAGGCCAGGGCCTCGTCGCACACGAACCCCTTGGCCACGCCCCCCAGATCGAGGCGCATCCCTTTCTTGGTCAGCTCGATGGTTTGGCGTTTGGGATCGAGTCGCACGTGCTGATACCCGACGAGCTTTCGGGCCTCTTCGATTTTTTCCTGCGAGGGCAGTTTTTTCTCGCGCCGGGCCTTGCGCCACAGGCGCACCACGGGGTTGATCGTCGGGTCGAAGGCCCCGTCGGTGCGCCGGGCGAGTTCCAGCGCGCAGGTCATGACGCGCCATAGTTCGTTGCTAACGGGCACTGCCTTCCCTTCTCCCGCCGTGGCCACCAGTTGCAGCAGCTCGCTCTCGGCGTCATAATCGCTGAGGATGCCGTTGAGTTCGAGAATCCTGTGGAAGACGGCATCGGCCGCCTCGTTTGCGTTCGACTCCCCGGGAGCGTACAATACGAGCTTAATGGGAATCGACATGACGGTTCGCTCGTACTCGAAACGAGCGAGGCTTGGTCCCGCCGGCTCCGAGGCCGCACTGCCCACCGCGAAGAGCCACGCCAAGACCAGTCGTCCCATGGCCAGCAACTCCTTCGGCCCCAAGATACTCGTTTGAAAAACCCCACTTACGGATCCCTAGAGAGGAACCCCTGAATGTCCATCGTACCTGGCAAGTCGCGTCGGTTTCAACGGTTCGGCGTGACCGGCATGGTCGCGGCAGCGTGTTTGGTGTTCGGCCTGGTGGCTCGTGCCAGTGAGCGCGAGGAGGCCGTCAAGAAGCTCGGGTTCGATCCGGTCGAACAACCGACGGTCAAGTGGCTTCCCAACTCCCCGCTCCCCAATCCCGCGGCCGAGGCCAAGACCGAGGCCGAAATGAAGCCGTACACCGAAGTCCTTGCCACGGAAGAGATCAAGTTCGACATGGTTCCAATCAAGGGCGGGACGTTCAAGATGGGTAGCCCCGCCAACGAGGAAGGCCGCAACGAGGACGAGGGGCCTCAAGTCGAGGTTTCCGTCGAGCCGTTCTGGATGGGCAAGTGCGAGGTCACCTGGGACGAATACGAGACCTGGTGCTTCGAGCTGGACAAGCAGCGCCGCAAGAGCAAGAACGCCCAGGCCAGCAAGTACGACGAACTGGCCGATGCCGTGGCTCGGCCCACCAAGCCCTACACCGACATGTCGTTCGACATGGGCAAGGGCAGCCGGCCGGCCATCTGCATGACCCAGTATGCCGCCCAGATGTACTGCAAGTGGCTTTCGGCAAAGACCGGTCGCTACTACCGGCTTCCGACCGAGGCCGAATGGGAATATGCGTGCCGGGCCGGCACGACCACGGCGTACTCGTTCGGTAACGATCCCGAGAAGCTGAAAGACTACGCCTGGTTCGGCGACAACAGCAACGACAAGTACCAGAAGGTGGGGACGAAGAAGCCCAACCCTTGGGGCTTGCACGACATGCACGGCAACGTCTGCGAGTGGGTGCTCGACCAGTACATCCCCGACTACTACAAGACGCTCTCCGGCAAGCCGGTGAAGAACCCCTACGCCGTTCCCACGAAGGAGTTTCCTCGGACGGTGCGCGGCGGTTCGTGGCAAGACGACCCCGAGGCCCTGCGCAGCGCGGCGCGCCGTGGTTCGCACAAGGACTGGAAGATGCAGGACCCGCAAATCCCGCAGAGCATCTGGTATCTGACCGATGCCCAGTTCCTGGGTTTCCGCGTGATCCGCCCCTTGCGCGTGCCGACACCCGAAGAAGCCAAGCTTTACGAGCCGGATCCGCAGATCTTCAAGGACTACGTGGCGGCCCAGGGGGGCAAGCAATAGCCATTGGGGTGTGGGCGTTACGGCGGCCTGCCTATAGACTGCGTAGGGGTAGCCGTCAACGGGGACTGTCCCAATTTTCGCGGCGAAGGCGCGCGAAAATGGGACTGTCCCCCCGTGATGGCTCCGCACCGATGGTCTTTTTGGGCCTCCGAAACAGTCCGCGTGCC
>JANLFZ010000079.1:15469-16608 GCA_024653385.1 Thermoguttaceae bacterium
CTTTCGCCCGTGGAGAGGAAGCATGACCCCGGTGCGCATGTTCGTGAAAATCTACGGCGACGTGCAGGGCGTGGGGTTCCGGCCGTTCGTTTACCATGCCGCTCGGGCGAGGGGACTGGCCGGCTGGGTGCGGAACGAAGCCGACACGGTGCGGATCGAGGTGCAGGGTCGCGCGGAGGCGGTGGAGGAGTTCGTCGCCGCGTTGAGGCACGCGCCCCCGCAAGCCCGCATCGATCGTGTGGAAGTCCGCGAGATCCCCACCCGGGACGGCCAGCGCGGCGAGTTCACGATCCGGCCCAGCCCGAGTCAAGGAGCGCCTCGCCCGACAATTCCCGCCGACCTCGCGACCTGCGAAGCGTGCCTCGAAGAAATCCGCAACCCCAGCGAGCGCCGCTACGGGTATCCCTTTACCAACTGCACGGCCTGCGGTCCGCGCTGGTCGATCATACGGCAGGTGCCCTACGATCGGGCGCGCACGTCGATGGCGGGTTTTCCGATGTGTCCCGCGTGCGATGCCGAGTACCGCGACCCGGGCGACCGCCGGTTCCACGCCCAGCCGATCGCCTGTCCCCGCTGCGGGCCGCAATTGGAGTGGCTCGACCCGGCGGGCCGAACGCTGGCATCGCGGGACCAGGCGTTCGACGAAGCGGTCGCGGCCCTGGGGGCCGGCCGGATCGTGGCACTCAAGGGGCTCGGCGGGTTCCAGCTTCTGGTGGACGCGACAAGCGGCCCGGCCGTGGCCCGGCTGCGCCAGCGCAAGCGCCGCCCTGACAAGCCGCTGGCGGTGATGCTCGCGTCGCTCGACGAAACGTGCCGCCGGTGCGAGGTCGGGCCCGGACGAAATCCGGGCCCTGGTGTCGCCCCAGGCCCCGATCGTCTTATTGCGGCGGCGGCGCGACGCACTGGCCACGTGCGACGTGGCCGACGAGGTCGCGCCGGGCAACCCCTGCCTCGGCGTGATGCTCCCTTACACGCCGCTGCACCATCTGCTGATGGACCGGCTCAACCGGCCCGTCGTCTGCACCAGCGGAAACCTCTCGGAAGAGCCGATGGCCATCTCGACCGACGAGGCGGTTTGCCGGCTCGGAGGAATCGCCGACGGGTTTTTGGTCCACGATCGGCCCATCGTGCGGCCCGTC
>JANLFZ010000080.1:0-879 GCA_024653385.1 Thermoguttaceae bacterium
CTAAATCCGTCAGGGAGCGTCTCAAAGCCGCTTCCGGAGAGCATCTCGATCGGGAGGATCCGCGATGACTTGGCGTTTGGTAAGGGCCTCGTGCCTGAGTTGGCTTGCCCTGGCAAGTACATTGCTCGCGGCCGAGGCCGTGCGCAACGTGAACGACGACGCCTCGCTCCGGACGGCCGTGCGTGGGGCCAAGCCCGGCACGCGGATCGCCATTGCCCCGGGTCGCTACCAGCCGGGCGTCTACGTCGCCAACCTGAAGGGAACCAAGGATCGGCCGATCGTGATCGAGGGGGCCGATGCGACCGACCCGCCGCTTTTCGAGGGCGGCAGCACGGCGTGGCACCTGAGCGACTGCGAGCACCTCGTGCTGCGAAACCTGCGCGTGCGGGGCCAGAGGCACAACGGGATCAACATCGACGACGGCGGCACGTTCGACACCCCGGCGCGGCACATCACGCTCGAAAAGATCCACGTGGCCGATGTCGGCCCGCAGGGAAACTTCGACGGGATCAAGCTCTCGGGTCTCGACGACTTCACGGTCCGCGATTGCACCGTCGAGGGTTGGGGCGGGCAGGCGATCGACATGGTCGGCTGCCACCGCGGGCTCATTGAACGATGCACCTTCCGCGGCAAATCCGGATTCTCGCTGCACACCGGCCCGCAGACCAAGGGCGGATCGAGCGACGTGACGATCCGCGACTGCTTCTTCGACCGGGCCGGTTCGCGGGCCGTGCATATCGGCGGCTCGACCGCGATGAGCGTGTTCCGCCCCCAGGGCGCGCTCTACGAGGCCAAGGACATTGTCGTCGAGCGGTGCGTGTTCGTCGGCAGCCAAGCCCCGGTGGCCTTCACCGGCGTCGACGGGGCCATCTTCCGATA
>JANLFZ010000080.1:889-3445 GCA_024653385.1 Thermoguttaceae bacterium
TGCTGCGGATCCTCCAGGAGACGACCGCGCCGGGCTTCGCCCCGTGCCGCAACGGGCGGTTCGAGCGGAACCTGGTAGTGTTCCGGCGAGCCGACCTGGCGGACTACGTGAACATCGGGCCGAACACCCGGCCCGAGACGTTCGCCTTCCGCGACAACCTCTGGTATTGCGAGGACCGACCGGGGTCGAGCCGCCCGCGACTTCCGGCGGAAGAGACGGGCGGGGTCTACAGCGTCGATCCGCGGCTGGCAACGGGCGACGATGGCCGGTTCAAACCGCAGAACCCGAAGGCCGCTCCCTACGGGGCCCACGCGCCCGGCCCACGCGCCGCGCAATAGGCAATAACCTCGTCACGCGCTCTTGTGCTTCGGCTCGGCGATGGGGAACAGCCGCTCGGTGCCGAGGACCACGTCCTTCGAGACGATGTATTCCATGCCGGGGGGCTGGTCGGGCAGCTCGTACATGATGTCGAGCATGATCTCCTCGACGATCGCCCGCAGCCCCCGGGCGCCGACGTCCTTGGCGTGGGCCTTCTCGGCGATGGCCCGCACCGCGTCGTCGGTGAAATGGAGCTTGGCGCCCTCCATCGAGAAGAGTTCCTGGTATTGCTTGCACAGGGCGTTTTTCGGCTCGCGCAGGACGCGGCATAGCGCGTCGACATCCAACGGTCTGAGCGACGTGACGACCGGCAAGCGCCCGATCAGCTCGGGGATCATGCCGAACTCGAGGATGTCGTCGCTCGTGACGTGCTGGAGGAGTTCGCCCTCGTCCATCTCCACCTTCTGGCTGGCGTCCTGACCGAACCCGATCGAGCGCTTTCCGAGGCGCTTGGCGATGATCTGATCGAGCCCGACGAACGTCCCGCCGCAAATGAAGAGGATGTCGGTGGTGTCCATCTGGATGTACTGCTGCTCGGGATGTTTGCGGCCGCCCTGCGGCGGGACGTTGGCCACGGTACCCTCGAGCATCTTGAGCAGGGCCTGCTGGACGCCTTCGCCGGAGACATCGCGAGTGATCGAGATGTTGTGGCTGGTCTTGCCGATCTTGTCGATCTCGTCGATGTAGATGATGCCGCGTTGGGCGGCTTCGAGGTCGAAATCGGCGGCGTGCAGCAACTTGAGGAGCAGGTTCTCGACATCCTCGCCCACATAGCCCGCTTCGGTCAGCGTCGTGGCATCGCCGATGGCGAAGGGGACATCCAGGGCCTTGGCCAAGGTCTGGGCCAAGAGCGTCTTGCCCGAGCCCGTGGGCCCCAAAAGGAGGATGTTCGACTTGTCGATCTGGACGTCGGCGCGTTCGCCGCGGTGTACCAGTCGCTTGTAGTGGTTGTGGACGGCCACGGCAAGGACTTTCTTGGCCTGGTCCTGGCCGATGACGTACTGGTCCAGGTGGCGGACGATATCGCGCGGCGTGGGGATTTTCGAGAACGTCTCGCGGCCCGTGCCCCGGCGGCGGCGGTCTTGGTCGAGAATCGACTGGCACAGGTCGATGCACTCGCCGCAGATGTAGACATCGCCCGGGCCCTCGACCAGCGGGCCGACGTCGCGATAGCTCTTGCGGCAAAAGGAACAGAAGGCGTTCTTCTTCGTGGTGCCGCTGCCCCGGCGTCCCGAATTGAAATCCCGTCCTGTCGGCATGCTCAATCCTTCAGCGGTACTGCGCCGCCCGATCCGTCATGGCGCGGGGCAAGCGTCGGGGATGAATCACGGTGTCGCTCGAGTGGCCGGGTTCCTCTCCGCAACGGCCATTGGGCCATCCTGCTCGGGGTCGAGCGCCTGCTACCACTCCTACGGCCCGACGACGATGCCGGTTTCGCACAATTCGTCGCGCGACCGGCAGGCTGCCGCCCGCGTACTGGACGTGCCGCCGGTACGGGTTATGCCGTCTTGTTCTAACCCGTTTCGCCGTTATCGCTTAACTCCTCTTGGAGGCGGGCCGCCAGACGTGTCTTTATAGTTCGGAATTCCTCGTCGCTGAGCCCACCCCGCGAGTGCATTTCCCGGCATTTTGACATCAGTTCGCTGGCCGTGTGTTCCTTCTGTACCGACTCGGCGCGAATTTTCCCGATTACATAGACGGCCACGGCCATCAACACGGCCAGAACCGCGCTCCAGACCACCAAATCGGTGACGGGGTCCCCCCAAAGCTGCTCGATCATCGCCCGACGCCCGCGCTACCCCCCTACCGAAGAACGAACCGCCGCCCACCGCCTTTCATTATGCACGCGCAGGTCGCTTTAGTCCAGCAGTCCACCTGACCGATGGCACGGTCGTTGACAGCCCAGCGGCCAGTGTCTACCTTGATGAGGCTCGACAAACTGCCAACGCATCGGCGGCGCGGGACATGGCGGGTCGAACGGTTGGTTCGCGACAGCGGGTGCAGGAGACCCTATCGATATGTCCAAGCACGAAAACCTTGGCCGCATTCTCAACACGGGAATCGTCGCCATCCTCCGCGCACCGAGCGGGGAGATGCTTGCCGATGCTGCCGAAGCACTGCACCGCGGAGGTGTCGAGGCCATTGAAGTCACCTTCACGGTACCCAACGCCCCGAGGA
>JANLFZ010000080.1:3455-8316 GCA_024653385.1 Thermoguttaceae bacterium
GGATCCTCGAGCAAGTGGCAGACCGCTTGGGCGACCGCATCTTGTTGGGGGCGGGAACCGTGCTCGATGCCCAGACCGCGCGGATTGCGATTCTGGCGGGGGCCGAGTTCATCGTGGGACCGACGCTAAGTACCCAGGTCATCGACACTTGCCGCCGGTACGACAAACTGGTGTTTCCCGGCGCGTTTACCCCGACCGAAGTCCTCACCGCGTGGGAGGCGGGGGCCGACGTGGTCAAGATCTTCCCCTCGGACTGCGTGGGAGCCGGCTACTTGAAGGCCCTGCGAGGACCGCTGCCGCAGGTTCGCATGATGCCCACCGGGGGGGTAACACTCGAAACCGCTTCGGATTTCCTGCGTGCTGGGGCCTGTGCCCTGGGAATTGGCGGCGCGCTGGTCGAGGCCAAGGCCCTGGCTGGTCGTGACTTCGGTCGGATCGAGTCCCTGGCGCGACAGTTCATCGAAATCGTGCGATCGGTGCGTTCGGGATAGAATCCGCTTGAGCCCGCTGTCCCTCGGATCGCACCGCGATCCGAGTCTCGCGACCTCACGAACTCGGCGACCTCGGACACGTTGGCGTCTGGGTTGACAGCCCGGGCGGCTTGCCCGATAATTCGGATTCGAGGTCGGGTGAACCTGTATCACCCGCCCATCGTGCCCCCTTCGTCTAGTGGCCTAGGACATCGGGTTCTCAGTCCGAGAACAGGGGTTCGACTCCCCTAGGGGGTGTTTGTCGTGGCAGCCAATCCGAAGGTTGGTTCGCCAACTGCCGCCCGAAGCCCTGCAATCGCAGGGCTTTCTGTGTTTTCGGGTCCGCCTTCGGATCCACCTGGGTGGCCCCGGTCAGGCGACTCCCCTTAAGAAACGGTGGTAGATGTCCGCGGCCTGTTTGACTTGCTCCAACGCGATCCACTCGTCCGCCGTGTGGGCTTGGGCGATGGATCCGGGGCCGAAGACCACCGTCGGGATACCAGCCGCGGCGAGAAACGCACCGTCGGTCGCGTAGGGGACGCCGATCTTACGGCAGTTCCCAATGACCTCGCGTGCCACGCCGCAGAGGCGGTCGGCCAACGCCGAGTTGGCCTCGTCGGACAAGGGCAGTCCCTCCATATAAGGGGGGTCGTGCTCCAGCGGATCGGAAGTTCCCGCGTGGCGCGCGAGATAACTCACGAGGTGCCGGTATGCTTCCTGGGGCTTTTCGGACGGGGCCAAACGGCGATCGATTTCGATGGTGCAACGATCCGGCACGGTATTGACACTCACGCCCCCACGGATCGTTCCCACGCTCACGGTGGCCGGACCGCACAGCGGGTGCGTACCGAGACCGGCCACCACCTCGTTCTGATATCGCTGGATGGCCAGTACCGCCCGGGCCATCTTGTAAATCGCGTTGTCGCCCGTCTCGGGTCGCGAACTGTGCGCGGCCTTGCCGCGAGCGTGGCATCGCCACCGCAAGACGCCTTTGTGGGCAACCACCACCTGCAACTCGGTCGGCTCGGCCACAACGGCCAGATCGGGTTTTCTCGGCAGAAACGCTGGTTCTTGGGCCCACAGCCTGCAAAGCGCCTTCACGCCGCTGAAGCCGTATTCCTCGTTGACGGTGCAGGCGACGACCACCGAAGGCCGGCCGGTGCTCGGACCCTCAACCAAGCGTGAGACCGCGGCAAGCATCGCTGCCATCCCGCCCTTGATGTCGCAGGCCCCGCGACCATAGAGGCGTCCATCGCGGACCGTGGGAGTCCACGGCGGGATCGTCATGCCCGTGGTCGGGACCGTGTCTTGATGCACCCCCAACAAGACCAGACGTCCGCCGTTCTTAGCAGCGACTTCCCCGTCGAAACGGGCAACGAGGTTGTCTCGGCCTGGCTCGGCGGGTTGCCGGAAGCAGGCCGCGCCAAGGCGGTTGAACAAACGCTCCAAATAGCTGGTCAGTTTCGCCTCCGGCCCGTCGGCCCCCATCGGCCCCTCACCCATGGGATTGACGCTGGGAATCGCTACCAGTTCGTGGAGGATTTCAATGGGGTCCAGTGGCATGGTTGTGTCCACGAGGCAAGACTGCGACGTCACGCGGTTGGACGCTAAGACCAGCCCAACTCCAGGGTTAGGCCGGTCGGTTCAGCCCGCAACCGCGGCACGGCCGCCAAGCCGCTTTTCTCCGCCGTGGCAAGCGGACCAGCAAACTGCTATTCTAGCCGGAGGTTTGATCGAAGGAAGTTGCGCCGAGGGACCTCGCCTAAATGGGACTCGGTGGGTAGCGGAACAAGAAATTTCTCCACACAACCCGAAAGAGGGATTGAGATTTTCAGAGGCCGGGCCGATAATGCAAAGTACGTGAGGGGTAAAACCCTCGCCCTGTCGCCCTTCGTAGGTCCCTGCCCCGCCTACGAAGGGCCCTTTTTTGCGCTTTGACCGACAGGGTAGCTCTTCGCCGGCCCTCGGCCACCATCGAGCATTTCCGCTCGGTTGACCGACCTCTGGACACGGGCCTACAATTCGGGCGACGTGCGTTGTTCCTGTAGACGAACGGGGTGGTTCGGTCTGCAAGTCGAGTGGTTCGTGCCCGGAGTGTGCCCGTGCAGACCGCCGTATTGCCGGTTCTGGTGTTCGTCGGGGCGACGGTGGGTCTTGCGCTGGCGCTGGTCTTGGTCGGGAACTTGCTGAACCCCGGCCGCCCAGGGCGAGTCAAGCGAATGCCGTATGAAAGCGGCATGGATCCCGCGCACGACACGCGGCGCCGGTTCGACGTGCGGTTTCACTTGTTGGCCATCGCGTTCCTGGTGTTCGACGTGGAGTTGTTGTTCTTGTATCCCTGGGCCGTGAGTCTGCATCGGGACGGGGCGGATACGACGGCCTCGTCTTCCGCCCGGGCGGTCGAGGCCGGCGAAAGCCTGTCCTCTTCGACTGGTGTTTCTCCAGCCCGCGTGGCCCCGACCCCTAGGGCGCCGCAGGCCGGCCGCGTGCGACCGGCGTTTCTCGGCGGCATGGTGTTTGTGGGTCTGTTGGCTTTGGGGTTGGTCTACGATTGGCGGAAAGGGATTCTTCAGTGGCGGTAGACCTGCCCGACAACGTGGTCGTCACCAAGCTCGACGAGTTGGTCAGTTGGTGTCGCAAGAATAGCCTTTGGCCGATGCCGTTCGCCACGGCGTGCTGCGGCATCGAGTTGATGGCCACCGGGGCCAGCCGCCACGACCTGGCCCGATTCGGCGCCGAGGTGTTTCGGTTCAGTCCGCGGCAATGCGATTTGATGATCGTGGCGGGCCGGGTGGTGATGAAAATGCTGCCCGTGCTCCAGCGCATCTGGCAGCAAATGCCCGAGCCGAAGTGGTGTATCTCGATGGGCGCGTGCGCCTCGACGGGCGGTGTATTCGATACATACTCCGTGGTGCAGGGGATCGACCGTTTCGTGCCGGTCGACATGTACGTCCCCGGGTGTCCGCCGCGTCCCGAGCAGTTGATCCGCGCGATCATGGATCTTCAAGAGAAGATCCAGCGCGAGGGGACCATGTTCGGCCGCGAGTTCGAGGCGCCCCATCGCCAGGGACCGCCTCGGGCACTTCGGACCGCGCCTCGTGAGCACGCACCCAAGACCACGCATCCATGATGAACCCGCAAACGATCGACGCCCTGAAGGCCGACTTCCCCGAGTTGACCGCCGGCGAGTTCCGCGAGCAGGCGCGGGTGGTCGTGCCCGCGGCCGTGGTCCACGACGTGCTGCGCGCGCTGAAGGAAAAGCATGGGTTCGACTTGCTGGTCGATGTCACCTGCGTCGACTACCTCCACTACCGCGATGCCGCGGACCGGTTCGGGCTGGTATACCTGCTGGCCAACACGGCCACGAACGAGCGCATCACGGTGCGGACCTTCGTCAACGACCCCAACCCGAGTGTGCCGACGGTCGTCGACCTCTGGCAAGCGGCCAATTGGTTGGAGCGCGAGGTGTGGGACATGTTCGGGATTCGGTTTCGTGGGCATCCCGACTTGCGGCGAATCCTGCTGCCCGAGGAGTTCGCCGCCTTCCCGCTGCGCAAGGACTATCCGCTCCAGGGCCGGGGCGAGCGGCACAACTTTCCGGTCCTCACGCGAGCCGATAGTTAGGGCGTTCGATTGGACGTCATCAGTATCTTAGGTCTGGAGATTCGTTGAGCCGCGGTGGAACGATGGTCTGGCCCACCCACCGGTGGTTACGCGCTTTGCCCAGGGAACCGCGATATGCCCCTTGTACGCAGCGAACTGGAAACCGACCGGCAGGAGTACCTGTGGACGATGAACTTCGGTCCACAGCACCCGGCCACGCACACGACGCTGCGCCTGGTCCTCTTGCTCGACGGCGAGCGCGTGGTCGACGCGGCGCCCGACATCGGTTACCTTCACTCGGGCTTCGAGAAGCTCGGCGAGCACCTCGATTACAACCAATACGTCACGGTCACCGACCGGATGAACTACGTCTCGCCGATGGCCAATAACGTGGCCTGGCACCTGGCGGTCGAAAAGCTGTTGGGCATCGAGGTTCCGCCCCGGTGCCAATACCTGCGCGTGATCGTGGCCGAGCTGGCCCGCATCGGCGATCATCTGGTGTGCAACGGGGCCGTGGGACTCGACACGGGGGCCTTCACGTACTTCCTTTACGCCTTCAATCCCCGGGAGCGGATCTACGACATCTTCGAGGCCCTGTGCGGGGCACGGTTCACCAACAGCTACACCCGGGTCGGCGGCTTGATGCACGACGCCAGCCCGAAGGCGATCGAGATGATCCGGCAGTTCGTCCGCGATTTTCCGCCGGTGATTGCCGACATGCGGCGGCTATTGGACCGGAACCGGGTCTTTATCGACCGCACCCAAGGGATCGGCGTCTTGACCAGGGA
>JANLFZ010000080.1:8326-10633 GCA_024653385.1 Thermoguttaceae bacterium
AGGGAGGAGGCGATCAATCGCGGTGCGACCGGGCCGATCGCCCGCGCCAGCGGCGTCACCCGCGATCTGCGCAAGGACGAACCCTACCTGGCGTACCGGGACTTCGATTTCCGCGTGCCGTGCGCCACGGCGGGCGACTGCTACGCGCGGTACTTGGTCCGCATGGCCGAGATGGAAGAGAGCCTGCGGATCATCCATCAGGCCATCGAGAACCTCCCGCCGGGGCCGGTCAACGTGGGCATCGACCGGCGCGTGGCCCTGCCGGTCAAAGGGCAGGTGTTCCAGACGATCGAGGGCCTGATCTCGCACTTCGAGCTGACGATGCCCAACCGCGGCTTTACCGTGCCGTGCGACGAAGTCTACCAGGCGACCGAATCGCCCAACGGCGAGCTGGGTTTCTATCTCGTCGGCGACGGCAGCGATACGGCCTACCGGGCCCGATGCCGGCCGCCGTCGTTCGTCCATTTCGCGCTGTTCCCGCACCTGATCCGCGGCCACACCCTCAGCGACGTGGTGGCGGTGCTGGGCAGCCTGAACATCATCGCCGCGGAGCTGGACCGGTAGGAGGGTCCCATTTCGACCCGTGGATCACCAAACTGGAACGGCTAAAAGCCCAGACGTAAGATAGGATGCCATGTCCGCCGCCCAACGACTGCTTACCGACGAGCTGATCGAACGGATCCGCGGGTATTTCCCGCGGTACCCGGATCGCCGCGCGGTCGTGCTGCCGGCGCTTCACGCGGTCAACGAGCAGTTGGGTTACGTGCCTCGCGAGGCCGTGGTCGAGATCGCCGAATTGCTCGGATTGGCCCCGGCCGAGGTCCAGGACACCCTGTCGTTCTACGGCTTTTTCAAACAGGATGCACCGGCCGGGCAGGTACGCGTGTGGGTCTGCCGCTCGCTCAGTTGCGCGGCCCGGGGCGGCGAAGAACTTCTGGAATACCTGTGCCGGAAGCTGGGCATTCGGCCGGGCCAGACCACTCCCGATGGGCGCGTGACCCTGGAATATGCCGAGTGCCTCGGGGCGTGCGACTTCGCCCCCGCCGCCCTGGCGGGCGACGTGCTCCTCAAGAATCTGACCAGGGAGAAGATCGACCAGTGGGTCGAGGCGATCCCCTCGCGGAAAAACCAAGGGACAAACCACGCATGACCAAGGAATGCCGAATGTCGAAAGCCACATGACGAACGCCGCATGACGAGTCCCGGGGCGAACCGAACCGTCTTGTGCTTCGTGCTTTGAGCTTCCTTGGACATTCGTCCTTTGACATTCGACATTCGCGACCCCAAACGCCCGGCGCCTGCGCCGGACCAAACGAACGTGCCCGACTACGAACCGGTACTCTTGGCGAACATCAACAAGCCCGACAGCCACACGCTGGCCGTCTACCAAGCCGGCGGCGGCTACCGGGCCCTTCGGCGCGCGCTAGAGGACCTGTCGCCGGCCGAGGTCGCCGGAGAGGTTCGACGGAGCAACCTGCGCGGGCGTGGGGGCGCGGGCTTCCCCACCGGCTTGAAGTGGTCGTTCCTTCCGGCGGACCATCCCGGGCCGATCTACCTGTGCGTCAATGCCGACGAGAGTGAGCCGGGCACGTTTTCCAACCGCGTCCTGTTGGAACTCGACCCGCATCAGGTGCTCGAAGGGACCATCCTCAGCGCCTACGCCACCCGGGCGAGCACCGCCTACATCTACCTCCGCTACGAATACCCGCGGGCCTTCCGGAGGCTCCAGGCGGCCATCGACGAGTGCTACGCGGCGGGCCTGTTGGGCAAGAACATCCTCGGCACGCCGTTCTCGCTCGACGTGTTCATCCACCGCGGCGCCGGGGCGTACATCTGCGGCGAAGAAACAGGGCTGATCGAGAGCATCGAGGGCAAGCGGGCCTGGCCGCGGATCAAACCGCCGTTTCCCGCGGTCGAGGGCTTGTTCCGCAAGCCGACGGTGGTCAACAACGTCGAGACCTTGGCCTGCGTGGTCCATATCATCGACCGTGGGGTGGAATGGTTCCGGTCGATCGGCGTGCCCCCCACCCCCGGCGATCCCCGCGATCCCGGCAGTTACGGCCCCAAACTCTACTGCCTCAGCGGGCACGTGAACCGGCCCGGTTGCTACGAGGGCCCCTTGGGATTGACCGTGCGCCAGGTGATCGACCAGTTTGGCGGCGGCGTGCCGGGCGGACGCAAAGTCAAGGCGGTCGTGCCCGGCGGGTTGAGCACGGGCCTGTTGCGCGGCGACGAGCTGGACACGCCCTTGGACTTCAACGGGCCGTGCCCAGCCCGAGGCAGCCGGCCCGGACCGGCCCGTTGAAG
>JANLFZ010000080.1:10643-13483 GCA_024653385.1 Thermoguttaceae bacterium
GCTGGGCACGGCCGGCGTCGTGGTGCTCGACGAGACCTACCCGATCGTGGATTTCCTCCACAACAGTTGCCGCTTCTTCGCCCACGAGAGCTGCGGCCAGTGTACCCCCTGCCGCGAGGGAACCCGCTGGGCCCTGGAGATGATCGAGCGCATCAAGGCCGGCCGCGGCCGGCTGCGAGACCTCGACCTGTTGGCCGAGATCGGCGACTCGATCGGCATCCTCCCCGGCACCACGATCTGCGGCCTGGCCGACGGGGCCGCCTGGCCGATCAAGACCGCGTTGGCCAAGTTCCGCGACGAACTGGAGGACTACATCCGGCGGACCAATCCGGCGGGATACGCGGCGACCGATCCCGTGTTGGCCATGGGGATCCACGCGGACGACCGCGTCTTGCGTGCTCCGCTCGCACCGCCGGCGGAGGTTGACCCCTGCGGCGCGGCAGGGCCAAGGGATGCAGGACTCCAGATGGCATAGAACAGGCGGCAGGTCCAAGACCCGATCCCACACGACAACATGCCCACAGTCATCATCGACGGCCACGAACTCGAAATCCGCAGCGACGAGCGGCTCAATGCCATTCAGGCCGCCAAGCGTCTGGGTATCGAGATCCCGCACTACTGCTGGCATCCCGGGCTGTCGGTCGTCGGAAGCTGCCGGATGTGCCTGGTGGAGGCCGGCACGCGCGATCCCAAGACCGGCATCATTGCGATGCTGCCCAAGCTCGTGCCCGCGTGCAACACGCAGGTGCGTGACGGCATGGTGATCGTCACCCAGAGCGAGAAGGTCCGGCAGGCCCGCGCCATGGTCGAGGAAGACCTGCTCTTGCGCCATCCGATCGACTGTCCGATCTGCGACAAGGCGGGCGAGTGTCTGTTGCAGGACTATCATTTTCGCTATGGGCAGAAGGAACGGCGAGCCGACCTGAGGCCGTTCACGAGCCGGCGGCGCGACCTGGGCGACGACATCACGTTGTTTGTCGACCGGTGCATTTTGTGCAGCCGTTGCGTGCGGTTCACCCGAGAAATCAGCGGCACGAGCGAGCTGCTGATCGCCCATCGCGGCACCGACCAGGAAATCGACGTGGTGGCCGGTTTTCCGCTGGCCAACAAGCTGTCGGGCAACGTGGTCGATCTGTGCCCGGTCGGCGCTCTGGGCGACAAGCGGTTCCTCTACCGGCAGCGGGTGTGGTTCCTGAACTCGCACCCGGGGATATGCACGCGCTGCGCGACCGGGTGCTCCACCTGGATCGACGAGACCCAGGACACGATCTACCGCATCCGTCCGCGGGAAAACCCCGAGGTAAACCGATGGTGGATCTGCAACGACGGGCGGTACGACTACCCGCATGTCCACAGCGAAGAGCGTCTCCTCCAGCCGGTGCGCCGTGACGGGCAGACGCGCGTTCCGGTCGATTGGGCGGGATTGCCCCGCGAAATCGACGCGCGGTTCCGGCGGGCTGGGCGCTTGGCCGCCGTGCTCTCGCCGTTCCTCACGGTCGAAGAGGCGTACCTGCTGGCCACGTACGTCCGGCAGATCGACCCCGAGGCCCGATTGGTTCTCGGGCCCGTTCCCAAGACGGGCCGCGACGAACGTTTTGCCGGAGGGTTCGTCGTCTCGGCCGAAAAGTGCCCCAACCGTCGCGGTGTCGAGGCGATTCTCGCCCATTTCACCGGCCGCGTGGCGGCGTGGGAGGATCTACTCGCCGAGTTGGCCGCCGGCGCGATCGGCGGAGCGTGGGTTTCCGGCGGATACCGCGATCCGTGGGTCGACGAGGCGACCGCGGAACGCTTCGCGGGGCTCGAGGTGCTGGTCGTGCAGGATCTGTTTCCCTCGCCGCTTGCCGACCGCGCGACCTACACGCTTCCGGCCGCCGCGTTCGCCGAGCGCGACGGCACCTACGTCAACCGCGACGACCACCTCCAATCGCAGCGCTGGGCCATCCGGCCGCCGGCGGGCGTCCGGCCCGAGGGCGGCCTGCTCTGGGAACTGCTGGGCCGGCAGGGACTTTACGACGCGCGGGCCGTGCTCCGCGAGGCGGCGGCCCAGGTCTCGTACTTCGCCGCCGTGGGGAGCGGGCCGGTCCCCGAAACGGGGTTCAACTTGAAGGTTCGACTATTGGCCGCAACGCTGCCCGCCCCGGAGGACGCGCCCGCCGCGTGAACCGTCATGACCTCCGTGCTCGTCGAATCGCTCATCAAGACGGTGCTCGTGCTTGGCGGCCTGATGACGGCCGCGGCGTACCTGGTGCTGGTCGAGCGGTGGATCGCCGCGTGGACTCAGGACCGGCTCGGCCCCAACCGGGTCGGCATTCCACTGACCAAGATACGGCTTTTCGGATTGGGCCAGCCCATCGCCGACGGGGTGAAGTTCCTCTTCAAGGAGGAGTTCACGCCCTTGCACGTCGACAAGGCGCTGTTCTTTCTCGCGCCGATCGCCGCGTTCTGCGCGGCGTTGGCGGTCTATGCAGTCATTCCGTTCGGAAGCGTCCTGCCCATCCACGCGGGGGCACAGGGCGAGCCGGTCCGTCTGGTCTTGGCTCCCGGGATGGATGTCGGCATGATCTATGTGTTCGCCGTGGGCAGCATCGCCGTCTACGGGGTGCTCTTGGGCGCCTGGGCGAGCAACAACAAGTACAGTTTCCTGGGCGGACTGCGCAGCGGGGCCCAATTGATTTCCTACGAGATCCCCCTCGGCTTGGGGCTCTTGGGCGTAGTGCTCCACAGCGGTTCGCTGCGCCTGGACCGCATCATCGGCGATCAGGCCGAAACCGGCCTTTGGAACGTGTTCACCCAGCCGTTGGGCTTCGTCGTCTTCTGCGTGGCCTCGGCGAACGCGGCCA
>JANLFZ010000080.1:13493-16511 GCA_024653385.1 Thermoguttaceae bacterium
CTGCGTGGCCGCGTTCGCCGAGGCCCAGCGGCTTCCCTTCGATCTGCCGGAGGCGGAGCAGGAGTTGGTCGGCGGCTACCACACCGAGTATTCGGGGGTCAAGCTGATGATGTACCTCGTCGCCGAGGTCATCCACATGGTGACGGCGTCGTTTCTCATCGTCATTTTGTTCCTCGGCGGCTGGCACTTCTGGGGGCTCACGGGAGCCGGCGACGAGGTGGGCTGGCTTCAGGCCCTGCTCCGCGTCGGCGTGCTGTTCGGCAAGGTCTTCGCCGTGATTCTGTTCTTCATGCTCGTCCGGTGGAGCTGGCCGAGGTTCCGTTTCGACCAGTTGATGAGCGTCGCATGGCGGGTGATGCTCCCCTGGGGGCTGGTCAACGTGCTGGTTGTGGCCGTGTGGATGGAGTTCGGAGAACGGTTCCGGACTGTGTTTCCGGCGGCCGCAGGCTGGACCATGATCGCAAGCGGCTGGGCGGTCCTTCTCGTCACCTGGTTTGTCACCGCCCTGGCAAACCCCACGGCCACGGACAACCGGCCGCTGGAGAATGAACCCGCCGCAACACCCGAGGCAGAGTAGCGCCCGAGGAGCGTTTGCCATGCGTGCCGATGACAACAACATCCGGTGGATCGAGGCGCCGGGGCTGGGACTGACGGGCCGCTCGTACCTGCCGTTGCTCGTCGAGGGGTTGACGACGACCTTCAAGCACCTCGTGGGCCCGAAGAAGACCGTCCAATACCCGGAAGAGCCTCACGAGATGGCGCATCCGGAGATCTACCGGGGCGTTCACCGGTTGAACCGCGACGAGAAGGGGCGTGTCAAGTGCGTGGCGTGTTTCCTGTGTGCCACGGCCTGCCCGGCGCACTGCATCGACATCGTGGCGGCCGAAAGCCCCTGGCCGGACCGGGAAAAATACCCGCGGAGCTTCACGATCGACGAGTTGCGGTGTATCTTTTGCGGGATGTGCGAAGAGGCCTGTCCGGTCGATGCGATCGAGCTGACGAGCTTGTACGACCTCAGCGGCAAGAGCCGCGAGGAGATGATCTTCGACAAGGAGAAGCTGCTGAGCATTTACGACCAGACCAAGGACCGCGAGCCGATGCAGACTGCCCGGCCGCACGAGGAGCGCCCTGGCGCGCACTAGCCAAGCGCGGTTTTCGCGCTCGAGGCGAGGGCGGTTGACGCTTCGCGTGTCTGGCGCGCGGCAAGCGCCGTACGTTTCAAGGAACAACCCGTGATCGACGCGCGGATCATCATCCTGTTGGCCGTTCTGCTGGGCGGCGCGGGCGTGTGGCAGATGTTGCCGCGCGGCGCTGCCCGGGGACGCGCAACGGGCGCCGTGCTGGCCGCGGCGAGCCTCGGCCTGTTCGCCTCGCAACTCCCCGGGTGGAGCGACTGGGTCGCCGGCGCCCTGTTCTACGTCCTGGCCGGGGTCACGCTCGCCTCGGCCGCCTGCACGATTTCGTTCCGCAGTCCGGTCTATGCGGCGATCTGGTTCGGAATGTCGCTGTTGGGCACGGCTGGGTTGTTCTTGACCCAGGGCGCGCAATTCCTCGCGGTGGCCACGGTGGTGGTCTATGCCGGGGCCATCCTCGTGACGTTCCTCTTCGTACTGATGCTTGCGGAACCGACGGGCCGGGCGCACTACGACCGGGTAAGCTGGGAGGCCCTCGTGTCGGCCTCGTGTGGGGCGGCTTTCGTCGGCGTGTTGACCGCGACGCTCCTGGGTGTCGTAACCGTTCAGGGGGACTATCCCGGTTTTCGCGGCGAAGCCCGCGAAGATCGGACTGTGCCTTTCGGGCCGCCGGGAAGATTGGTTCGCCCCGGCAACCTGCCCGGCCAAACGCAACAAGGCCAGGTGCTTGCCGACGAACACGTCAAGGCGTTGGGCGATGCACTGTTCGGACGGCACCTGATCGCCGTCCAGGTCGCCGGAGTCCTGCTTCTGGCGGCCCTCGTAGGCGCGGCCGTGATCGTGGGTCGAAGTCGCGGGCCACTGGTCGGCCCGCCGGCGGGACCGCCCCACGGAGCCCTTGGGACTCTCCCAGACCACCAGGGCCCGGGAGGCGACGGCCATGCCTGACCACGACGCGGCAATGCTCGTCCACTACCTGGTCGTGGGGGCGATGCTGTTCGGCCTCGGGGCCACGGGCTTTCTGGCGCGCCGGAACATCATCGTCATGTTCCTGTGCGCCGAGATGATGCTTCAAGGGGTCTCGCTGAGCCTGGTCGCCTGGAGTCGTTACCACGACGATTTCGGAGGCCAACTGCTCGTGCTGTTCATCATCGCCGTGGCGGCTTGCGAGGCGGCGATCGCCCTGGCGCTGGTGTTGATGCTATTCCGACGGCGGGGAAGCCTCGACATCGTCCTCTGGCAGGACCTGCGCGAAGCCGACCAACCGCCCGCGGTCGACCGCGAACTGCCCGAGAGTCCGCCCGAACCGGCCCCCGAGTGGCCCCGGCTTGCGCCTGCCGGCCGGCAGCCCGAGGTTCCGCGGGAAGAGACGGAGTACCGGCCGCACGTATGATCTCGACCCTCCTGGTGCTGATTCCCGGTGTGTGCCTGGCCGCCTCGCTGGCGACTGCCGTCTTGGGGCCCCGCGTGCTCGGCCCGCGAAGCCACTGGCCCGTGGTCGCCGCGATCGGGTTGGCGTTCCTGCTAAGTCTCCCGCTGTTGGCGGGTGTGTACCGTCAGGCCCATGCGGCGATCGATCGCGGCGAGTCGGTGGGCTACGAGCAGATCGTGACCCTGTGGACTTGGGCCGCCGTCGACGAGGCCCATTGGACCCACGGCGGCGACCGCTTCCGGATCGACGTTTCGCTGCGTGCCGATCCGCTGTCGGCCGTGATGCTCATGGTGGTCACCTTGGTCGCCTTTCTCGTGGCCGTCTATTCGATCGGCTACATGCACGGCGATCCCGGGTACGGGCGGTTTTTCACGTATATCGGGCTGTTCGTCTTCTCGATGACGATGCTCGTCTCGGTGAGCAACTTCGTGTTGCTCTATGTCTTCTGGGAGG
>JANLFZ010000081.1:0-4675 GCA_024653385.1 Thermoguttaceae bacterium
CCCTGGTCGACGTGGTTGCGGCCGCGGAGTCGGTTGGCGCCCTCGGCCAGCGCGTGCTGGCCACTCCGTCGCGGCCGCAACCACGTCGACCAGGGCCTCGGCGCACGACGGGTAACGATCGGCCGGGTCCTTGGCCATCAAGCGGGCGACGATCCGGGCCACCGATTCGGGGACCTCGGGGGCGATCTCGCTCAATGGCCGGGGCAATTCGTAGGCCCGCTCGAACAAGACCCCCGTCGGGGTCTCGGCCCCGGTCGGCGCCTGGCCCGACAACATCTGGTACAACACGGCCCCGCACGAATACAAATCGCTTCGCTCGTCCGGCGGATCGCCCCGGATCTGTTCGGGCGCGAGATATTCGACCGTTCCGAGAAACAGGTTCTCGTGACCGGTTCCGTCGGGGTCTCGCATCCGGGCCGACAGGCCGAAATCGACCAACACCACCCGACCTGTCTTCTCCTCGATGAGTAGGTTGCCCGGCTTGATGTCGCGGTGGATCACGCCGTGGGCGTGCGCCGCCCCCAACGCTTCGAGACACTGCTGGGCGATGTTCAGCGCCTGCCTGAGGGGCAACCGGCCGCACCGGGCCAGACGCTCGGCCACCGACTCCCCCTCGATGTACTGCATGGCGAAGTAATGTCGGCCGCGGTCCTCGCCGACCCCATACACGGGAACCACGCCGGGGTGAGAGACCTGCGCCGCGGCCGCTGCCTCGCTACGGAACAGCCGGACGAACTGGTCGTCTTGCGCCAATTCCGCGGGCAGCACCTTGATGGCGACCTGCCGGTCCAGGGCCTCTTCATACCCCCGATAGACCTCGCCCATTCCGCCGCTGCCAATGCGGTCCAGGATCCGATACGGTCCCAACCGCTCGAAGGGAAACGGGTCGATTGCCGAATCCTGGCCGCATTCGGCCATCGCGGCCTCGACCGCCTGGATCGCCTCGGAACAATCCCGATATCGCTCGGCGGGGTTGTAGCCGAGCAACCCTCGAAGGATCGGACGAACTGAGGCCGGCACGCGACTCTTGCCACGTGCGGTGTACATGTATGCCAGGATGGAGTCGCCCGTTAACAGGCGGTAGAAGACCACCCCGATCTGGTAGAGGTCAATGCGCCGGGGATCGGGACAATCGCATCGCTCCTCGAGCACCCCGACGGCGGCATCCAATCGAGTCGGCAATTCCACGGCGTCATCCGCCAGAAAACCCGGCGGACAGCTTTCGGGGTGACAGAACTCTCCACCAAACAGGTGGTTTCCGCAGGGTTCGCTAAGAGAAGGCCGCCCTCGCTCATCCAAGACGATGTTGTCGGGGCGAATCGACCCGTGCATCAGCCCCTGGGCGTGGAAGGTCTGGACTTGTTGGAGAATCTGAAGGAGGACGGAAAGGCGCTGTCTCAACGTGGCTTGTGGCATCAAGCGGAGCCAATCGCCCAGGCTCTGCACGTCATCAACAGGGGGGTATTGTTGGCCCATGAGAGGTGCCCCACGGCGTCAGTGACACTCCTTCCATATACTTAATGTCTTGAGTTCGTCGTCCGTGTAATGCCCCCCCAAGAATTCTTGCGGATGCCGGCTCATGAACACGGGATTCAGCAGGTTATATGCCTCTCGAATGGCATTCTCTATCCCACCATAAGTCGCAAGATGACTACCTAACCGCTTCCATTCCCGGGCAAACTCCTCTTCTACCTCTTCCGGGGTGCAGTACCGCCATATTTGGTTGCGCAAGACGCACCGGAGTTTCTCTGTCAGGCGTTCGCGCGCATGGCGGTAGTAGTTGGTGACGTCGGATTCCATAATATCCAGCGCGGCGGCGGTCTGGGCGACCGACAGTCCTTCGCACACGCGGCTGTAGAGCACGCGAACATAGTCGCCTTGGTCCGCCTCGTAGTACTCGGCGGCCAGACGCTCAATCGCCCGCTGGAGCAGGTCGTCCACCCATGCGGCGTAGAAGACGTCGTCCTGTTCGTACTGCCCGGGGCAGGCGTTCTGCGCGAGTTCGCCGAGCAATTGATGGCGGTGGTCGTCGTTACGCTTACGGTTGGCGAGGATCCGCCAAACGACCGAGCAGATGAGGGTTCGCAGCCTCGACACGCGCTGCTCTACCCAACGGACCAGCAGCCGGCCCTGCCAAAGGGCCGAAAAGGTCTCGGCCGCGACCTCTTCGGCGTTGGCAAGACTCAGGCATCCGCAGCGGAGAACAAACCGGCAGACCGGGCCCCAATAGTCCCGCACAAAGACTCGCCAGTCTTCGGCGGTTCCGGTCGAGGCCAGCCGCTGGATGAGCGTCAGTCGGGTCGGCGGAAAAGACATCGTTCCGGCAGAGCGTTCCGAACCCCTATTGTGCGCTCTTGACGGCGCGATGTCCAGCCGGCGCCGGCCCCTGTATAATCCACTTCCCTAGAGCTGGGAGGCGGTGATGCGTTTCACCAAGATGCACGGTGCGGGGAACGATTACGTCTACGTGAATTGCTTCGAGGAGCCGCCTCCTCGGGATCCGGCCGGGCTGGCGCGACGCATCGCGGACCGCCACTTCGGTGTGGGGGGCGACGGTATGATCCTGATCCTCCCCTCGCACGTGGCCGACGCCCGCATGCGCATGTTCAACGCCGACGGCTCCGAGGCGGAAATGTGCGGCAACGGGATCCGGTGCGTGGCCAAGTATGTGTACGACCACGGCATTTGCCGTCGCCCCACCCTTCGCATCGAAACCAAAGCGGGAATCTTGAGCCTCGACTTGGAGATCTCCGGCGGCCGGGTCGAGCGCGTGCGTGTCGACATGGGCGAGCCGATCCTCGACGCCGAGCGCATTCCCACCACGCTGCCGGGCAGCCCGGTCGTCGATGCGCCCCTGGAGATCGCCGGAAAGCGGCTGTGCGTGACGTGCGTGTCGATGGGCAACCCGCATTGCGTCACGTATGTCGATCGCCTTGGCGACGATTGGGTGCTCGGCATCGGCCCGAAGATCGAAAACGACCCCCATTTCCCCCGCCGTGTGAACGCCGAGTTCGTCGAGGTGGTTTCCCCCCAAGAGGTGCGAATTCGGGTATGGGAACGGGGCTCCGGAGAGACGCTCGCCTGCGGCACGGGGGCCAGCGCGGTCTGTGTGGCCGGCGTGCTTGGCAAACGGACCGACCGGAAGATCCTAGCCCACTTGCCTGGTGGCGATCTCGATCTCCATTGGGCCGACGACAACCATGTCTATCTGACCGGTCCGGCGGTCGAGGTCTTCTCCGGCCAGTGGCACGAGGAGTGACGCACTCGGGCCGATCGGCCTACCTCCGCGACGCCTTGAGGCATTCCTCGGGCGTGATGATGCCGTCATTGTTGGCGTCCAACGCGATGAACTCGCGCGCGTCCCTCTCGGTCCACCGGCTGGCGAACTCGGCCATGCTGATCTGGCCATCTTCGTTGGTGTCCTTGCGGGCGAACCACTCGGGCAATCCTGGCGGGAGCCGTTCGGTGGCCGATTTGAAGCGATACGACTTCGGCTGCCCGGAGGTGGAGCCAAGACTCGACGAGCCGGAACTCGGTGGCCCACCGGGACCCGAAGACGGCGGGTGCCCCGAGAATCCCCCGTCACCGCGCCTTTGGCTGAACTCGGCCAGTTTGGCGGTCAACTCGTCGAGGGTCACGATGCCATCGCCGTTGCGGTCCGAGTCCCGTAGTCCGCCTCGCAACTCGCTCCACTCGTCTCGTTCCAACTGGCCGTTCTTGTTCTTGTCGTATTGCCGGAGCAGGCTTTCGGCATATCCGCGAAAGCGAGGATCCACCCCAGGGGGTGACGCAGGTGCCCCCGGGGGCGCCGAGGCAGCCGGCGGAGAGGTCGGTCCCGGCGTCGGTGTGGTTGAGCTTGTGCTGGTGCCCGTGGTGCCTGGGGTAGTTGCCGAGGGCGTGCCAAAACCCTGGATGGCACCAGGCTTGTTTTCGATTCCAAACCCGGGGACCAGCGGCTTGGTGGTTGCCGAGTCACTGGGCTTGCTGCCATCGCGTGAAGTCCCGCCAGGGGGGCCACCTGGAAACCCTGGCCCGCCTGGAAAACCCGGCCCCCCGGGAAATCCCGGACCACCCCTAAAGCCTGGGCCGCCTTGGAACATCGGTCCACCCGGAAAACCTGGACCGCCAGGGAATCCGGGTCCACCCGGGAACATGGGTCCGCCTTGGAATCCTGGACCACCTGGGAATCCAGGTGCACCGCCCGGCCCCGGTCCACCAGGGCCTCGATTGCCGAATCCCCCTTGCTCGAACCGCTTGCGCATGACATCGCGCAGCGTGGTCACTGGGATGGGACGCGAGGGATCCAGACCGGCCTCGCGGGCCATCCGTTCGTAAAACTCTTTGCGGCGTCCCTCGACTTCGTTCGGGCTCACGGTACCGTCGCCGTTTGCGTCGAAGCGCCGGACCATGAACTCGAAGCGGTCGCCGCCCGCGTCGGGGCCGCCAAATCCGAAGCCCCTGCCACGCCCATCCCGCCCGTCTCTACCGTTTCTGCCATCCCCGCGGTCTTGCGCTTGCAAGGCAGTTGCGACCAAGAGGCTCGCTAGGGCCACGAGCAACAGGGTGAGAGTCCGCCGCATAAGCATGTCTCCCCGACAAGGGTCGCCCGAGAGGTGACGCGATTCCACTAAATTCCAACCCGCCAAGGCGAAACGAGTTTCTCGATGGAACCCCC
>JANLFZ010000081.1:4685-9829 GCA_024653385.1 Thermoguttaceae bacterium
CCCCTCTCATCTTAACCTGCCCGCAACCCAGTTTCACGCCGGATTACCGCAAGAGGGGGAAGAACTTATCGGGTTGCACTGGGTTTGTTAATCGTAGAGGTGTGGTTGCGGTCCACGCTTTCTACGCTTTCTGGGGGGGAATGGTTTCGCTGGTTTAGTCCGCCACACATTGGAGCAATATGTCCGTCGTCAGGCCGAACGACTGGCAGCCACCCTGAACAAGGGATGCCGCGGCCTCACTTCAAAGGGGCAAAGGCGGATGTCGCCCGTGTGGATCGGCGATCTTGAACCGCGATTACTCATCAGGGCTTGCGCGAATAGCGGGGTTCGGTGGGAAAGTGCTGGACATGGTTCAATGGTACTGCGTATGGTGGAGGATGGGGTAACGGCGAATTACCCCCAGGATGGGATCCGTGGAAGTCGGTGAAATCCTAGTACGGAAGGGTTTATTGGACCAACGTCAGTTGGAGATGGTGCGCCACGCGCAGTCCGATGGCGCACGGCTCGATCAGACGGCCGTGGGCCTCGGGTTGCTCACCGAGGAGCAGGCCTTGCGCGCGCTGGGGGAAGAGGTCGGGCTCGAATATGTCGATCTGGCCGAGACGGAGATCGACCTCTCGCTGTTGAGCGATTTTCCCCCTCGCTTTATCCACCGGGAGGGGCTATTTCCCATCCGTAAGCGGAACGGCACGCTCGTGGTGGCCACCAGCGATCCGTTCAACCTCTATCCGCTCGACGAGTTGAGTCTGGCCACGGGGGCCACGGTCGTGCCGGTGCTGGCCAGTCGCTCGGAGATCGCCCGGCTGACGAAAACCCACCTGGGCGTCGGGAGCGAGACCGTCGACGGGCTGTTGGCCCAAGCCGACGATCGGGTTCAGCTTCTCGACCAGATCGAGTCCGACGGGTCGGAACTCTCCGAGATGGCGCAAGAACCGTCGGTGGTCCGGCTGGTCAACGAGATCTTGCTGGAGGCGATCGAGTCGCGGGCCAGCGACGTTCACATCGAGTCGCAGCAGTCGGGCCTGTGCATCCGCTACCGCATCGACGGCGTGCTCCACCCCCAGCCCGTGCCGCCGGAGATCACCCGCTTCCAGGCGGCGATCATCAGCCGCCTGAAGATCATGGCCCGGCTCAACATCGCCGAGCGCCGGTTGCCGCAAGACGGCCGCATCCAGTTGCGCGTGGCCTCGCGCGAGGTCGACGTGCGCGTGTCGGTCATCCCGATGATCCATGGCGAAGGGATCGTGCTGCGGCTGTTGGACAAAAGCGCGATGGAATTCTCGCTGACGAAGCTCGGGATGGAGCCCGACCTTTACGCGAAGTTCCACGAACTGATTCAGTTGCCCCACGGGATCATCCTCGTCACGGGCCCCACCGGATCGGGCAAGACCACGACGCTCTATAGCGCCCTGTTGGAGATCCGCAGCCCCGAGACGAAGATCATCACGACCGAGGACCCGGTCGAGTACCAGCTCGAAGGGATCAACCAGATTCAGGTCCATCCGAAGATCGGGCTGACGTTCGCCAACTCGCTGCGGAGCATCCTGCGGCACGACCCCGACATCGTGCTGGTGGGCGAGATCCGCGACTTGGAGACGGCCGAGAACGCCATCCAGGCTTCGCTCACCGGGCACCTCGTGTTCAGCACCCTGCACACGAACGATGCCGCGGGGGCCTATACCCGGTTGACCGACATGGGCGTCGAGCCGTTCTTGGTTTCGAGCACGGTCGAGGGAGTGATGGCCCAGCGCCTGGTGCGGCGCCTGTGCAACCACTGCAAGGCCCCGTACCACCCCAAGCCCGAGGAGTTGCCTCGCGATTTCCCTCGCGACAAGCTGGCCGGCGCGGTGCTGTACCGTCCGGTGGGTTGCCGCGAGTGCCGGCACGTGGGCTATCGGGGGCGCATGGGCATCTTCGAGCTGTTGGTTACCAGCGAACGGATCCGGCAGCTTGCCCACGAGCGCAACAGTTCCTGGGCGATCATGCAGGCGGCGATCCAGGAGGGGATGCGCACGCTGCGCGAGGACGGCTGGTGCAAGGTGCTGGCCGGCCACACCACGATCGACGAAGTGACCCGCATCACCAAAGCGAACGATTTCCGCTAACGCATGGCCGAGTTCACCTACATCGCTCGCGACTCCAGCGGTCAGCGCGTGACCGGAACGATCGCCGCGGCCAATCGCCGCGAGGCGCTGTCGGCGATCTCGGCCAAGTCGCTGTTTCCGGTCGAGGTGCGCGGCGACGCGCCGACGGTCGAGCAGAAGTCGCTGCGGCGCGTCTCGGCCCAGGTGCTGGCGACCACCTTCGGGCAATTGGCCGACCTGCTGCGCAGCGGCGTGCCGCTCTTGCGGTCGTTGGAGGTGCTCGAACGGCAGACGTCGAGACCCGCCATGAAAGAGGTGCTCGGCGAGATCCGGCGCCAGGTCGAGCAGGGCTCTTCACTGGCCGAGGCCACGTCGCGCTTCCCGCGGATCTTCGGCGAGATGGCGGTGAGCATGGTCCGTGCCGGCGAGGAGGGCGGATTTCTCGAGGAGGCCCTCACGCGCGTGGCGGAGTTCACCGAGGCCCAGGACGATCTGAAGAAGCGCACGATCGGCGCGCTGATCTATCCCGCCGTGCTGGCCGGCATCGGCACCCTGGTGGTCGTCGTGCTGATGGTGGGCTTCGTGCCGCGCTTCGAGGGGCTGTTCGCCAGCCTCCGGCAGCGGGGCGAACTGCCCGTGATGACCGAAGTGGTGCTGGCCGTCAGCGGCACCATCCAGAGTTCGGGGCTGTGGATCCTCGGCATCGGCCTGGTGGTCATGCTGGTTACCCGGCAGTGGCTTCAAAGCGAGCCGGGCCGCTGGTGGCGCGACCGGCTCAAGATCCGCCTGCCCATGGTCGGCGGCATCTTCCTCAACCTCGCGGTGGCCCGGGTCTGCCGCGTGCTCGGCACCCTGCTCCACAACGGCGTGCCGATCCTGCGGTCCCTGGAGATCTCCAGCGACGCCACCGGCAACCGCGTGCTCGGCGCGGCGATCCAAGAGGCGACCGAGAACATCTCGTCGGGCCAGCGGCTAGCCGGGCCGTTGGCGGCGTGCGGGCACTTCCCCCCGGCGGTCGTCGAGATGATCTCCGTCGCCGAAGAGTCGAACACCCTCGAAACCGTACTGCTCAACGTGGCCGACGGCCTCGAACGGCGCACCTGGCGCCTGTTGGACCTCTTCGTGCGCCTGTTGGAGCCGATCATGCTCCTCCTCTTGGCCCTGGTGGTCCTGGTGCTGGTGATCGGCCTGTTGATGCCGGTGATCAAGATGAGCACGACGATCCGGTAACCCAAGACAAAACAGACTTCCTTCGATGAGGAGATAGACGATGACGTGGTCGAACAAACGCCGGGCGGACCGCCGCGGGTTCACGCTGGTCGAGGTCCTGCTCGTCCTCGTGATCCTCGTGATCATCGCCTCGCTGGCGGTGACCGCCTACGCTCCGATGCAGCGTCAGGCCCAAATCGACGCGGCGAAAACCCAGATCAACCTGTTCAAGCAGCCGTTGGAGCTGTACCGCCTGCACATGGGCGACTATCCCGCCACGCTCGACGCCTTGCTCGCGCCGCCGGCCGACCTGGCCGACGCGGGGGCGTGGCGCGGGCCGTACATGGAACGGCTGCCCCTGGACCCCTGGCGGCGACCCTACCAGTACGCCTACCCCGGCAAGAACCTCCCCGACAAACCCGACATCTATTCGTTGGGCCCGGACGGAGTCGAGGGAAACGACGACATCGGCAACTGGGACCAGTGACGCGAACGCCGTTTGCGCGCAAAGGACTTGCCATGGATAACCGAACGCCAACGCGACGACCAGGCCGGCCTGTCGTCCCGCGAGCCTTCCGCGGCGGATTCACGCTGATGGAAGTCGTCCTGGTGTTGGGACTGGTCGTGGCGCTGACGTCGCTGGCCCTGCCCGCCTTGGGCCGGCCCTGGGCCGGACAACGCCTTCGCAGCGCGGCCGACACGGTGCGGGCCGAGTTCACCCGCGCTCGCGTCCGGGCCATGTCCTCGGGCCAGACCGTGGTGTTCCGCTATACGCCCGAGGGCATCCGCTATGTCACCGAAACGTGCAATCTGGACGCCTCGGGCATGGCCGCGCCGGACGAGTTCGACCCGCTCGCCCCGGCCGGGGATGGGACCGCCGCACTGGTGGGCCAGGAGCGGTCGCTGCCCCAGGGCGTAACATTCCGGGGCGCCGAGGTGGCGGCCGACAGCCGCTGGGAAAGCGTCGCGGCCGACGAACCCGCCGCCCCCGAGTGGTCCGACCCGATCTACTTCTATCCCGACGGCACGGCCTCGTCCGCGCGACTGTGGTTGGCCAACGAATACGACGACTGCGTGGAGGTCTCGCTCCGTGGACTGACCGGCGTCTCGACGGTCAGCGATGTCCAGGCTCGCGTGGAGTAGAGGCTTGCCGTCCAGGGCCGCCGTGGCTGCGAGAAACGTGGTGCCTTTGACCATTGAACCAAGGGAAGCGCAAGGACGCCGTGCTGGCTTGCTCGTTCAGGGTTGCTCAAAGCGTCGTTGCACCGGCTCTCGGCGGGAAGGGCTCCCGAGCGGACGCCCCTGCGCGATCCCGCCGCAGTGCGGCTGCGCCCGCGCCTTCTCGCTCTTGGAGGTGATGCTGGCGCTGACGATCCTCGGCGGGGCGATCGTCGTGCTGGGTGAGGCGGCCCGGTTTGCACTGGACAACGCCCGCGTCGCCCGCGACCTGGCCCAGGCCCAGTTGCTCTGCGAAAGCAAGCTGGCCGAGATCGCCGCCGGGGCCGAACTGCCCGAACCCGTCCAGTCGGTCTTCCTCGCCGAAGGAACCGACCCCAACCAGCCCGTGTGGCTCTACTCGATCGAGACCGAAACGATCGACCAGCTCGGGCTTTTGGCCGTGTGGGTCACGGTCGCGCAGGACCTCCCGCCCGAGAAACGGCCGGTCGAGTGCACGTTGGTGCGTTGGATCATCGACCCTGAAACGGAAATGATGCTCGAGGAATCGTCCGCCTCAACCGAGGCCGGCACTTCGACCTCCACCACGACCTCCCCATGAAGCCGAACGCTACCGAGCCACGTCGCGTCGAGGAGACCTTCGGTCCGGTCGTGTGGCAAGGTCAGGAGACCTTG
>JANLFZ010000081.1:9839-16407 GCA_024653385.1 Thermoguttaceae bacterium
TTGCCACAGCGCGGGGGGGCCTTGCCACAGCGCGGGGGGGCCTTGCCTCAGGGTGGCCGTTCCTTCGGTGCGCCCGGTCGCCGGGCCTTCACGTTGCTTGAGGTGCTCCTGGCCCTCGGATTGACCTTGCTGGTGCTGATGGCCGTGGGCATGGCGGTCGATTTCTACCTGCGGGGCATCGAAACGAGCCGGGCCAACGTCGAAGAGGCCCAACTGGCCCGCGCCCTGTTGAATCGCATCGCCGACGACCTCCGCTGCGCGGTCCGGTACGACCCGATCAATGCCGAAAGCCTCGTCTCGACCTCGGGGGGGGCCAGCGGTTCCTCTGGTTCGCCAGGGTCCTCGGGCGGTAGTCCGCCGCCGAGCGACGATTCCGGGGCTGGCGGCGGGTCGACCGCCGGTGCACAGCAGCAAACCAGCACCAGCGGCACCGGCACCAGCGGCAATACCGGCGCGTCGCAGACTGCGCAAGACACAACGACCGATTCGGCCACGGGCGTTCCGCGGGCGCTACCCGGCCTGTACGGCACGCGGACCGAACTTCAGATCGACATCAGCCGGCTGCCGCGTCTGGACCAGTACAGCTACGACACCGTGCCCGTCGGCGAGTCGATGCTCCTCGACCGGCTCAGCGACGTGAAGACCGTGACCTACTTTGTGCTCGACGGCGAGTCGGGGTTGACAGCCTCGGGCCAGCCGCGTCGCGGGTTGGTCCGTGGCGAACTGGACCGGGCCGTCACCGCGTATGCCGCCGAACAGGGCACCTTCGAGATGATGGCCAACGAGTTCGAACCCATCGCGCCCGAGGTCGCCGCGGTCGAGTTCGAGTACTTCGACGGCCAGGAGTGGCTCGACTCATGGGACTCGCAAACCCAGCAAGCCTTGCCCATGATGGTCCGCGTGACCGTGTATCTTTACCCTTCGGAACTTCGCCGGGGTGGCATGGCCTGGGCCTCGCCCGAGATGGGGTACGCCGAAAGCGAGAACTTCTTGAGCTATAGCCTCGTGGTCCGGCTGCCCTCCTCCGAGCCGACCGGCAGCGCCAGCGGCGCCAGCGGGTCGAGCGACTCGAGCACGGGTTCCAACGGGGGCACGGGTTCCAGTGGGAACACGGGTTCCGGCGGGGGCAGCGGCTCCGGCGGGGGCAGCGCCTCCGGTGGCGGCTCGGGGGCCGGTGGCGCGTCGGGCGGCAGTGGTCCATCGAGTTCCGGCGGCGGCTCCGGCCCAAGCGGGGGATCCAGTGGCGGCCAGGGATCGGGCTCGTCCGGCGGGTTCAATCCGTTCGGCGGCGCCTCGTCCTCGGGCTCTGGCTCGCCGTTCGGTGGGGGACGCCGATGATGACTCGAGTGCATGATCTCAGGAAGCCGGTAGCTCGCCGGGGCATGGTCCTCTTGGTGGTACTGGTGGTCATCGCCCTGTTGGCCATGGCCGCGCTGGGCTTCACCGAGCTGATGCTCTCGGAACGCGAAGCGGCGGAACTGTCCGTCCGGCAGGCGCAGGCCCGGGCGTGCGCCGATTCGGGGCTGGAGTTCGCCCGGTCGTTCCTCATGCAGGACGCCCAGACGATGCAAGAGTCGGGCGGGTGGTACGACAACATGGAGCAGTTCCGCGGCGTCTTGGTGCGCGACGGGTTGTTGCCCAAGGACCGGGGCCGCTTCAGCATCGTCGCCCCCGCCCAGGAAGACGGCCGTTTCGCCGGCATCCGGTTCGGTCTGGAGGATGAGTCGGGACGCCTGAACCTCAACACCTTGTTGCTGGCCGACCGCCTCCAAGAGGGCAGCGCCCGGCAAATCCTGATGGGCCTTCCCGGCATGACCGAGGACGTGGCCGACGCGATTCTCGACTGGATCGACCCGGACCCCGAGCCCCGCGAGTTCGGGGCCGAGGCCGAATACTATGGGGCCCTCAACCCGCCGTATGCCCCGAAAAACGGCCCGCTGGAGACCATCGAAGAATTGCTCCTGGTCCGCGGCGTCACCCCCCAGTTGCTCTTCGGCGCCGACGCCAACCGCAACGGGATGATCGACGCGGGCGAACCGGACCCCCAGAGCTTCATCGAGGCCGACAACTCCGACGGCTCGATGGACCGCGGCTGGTCCGCCTACTTGACCCTGTGGAGTCTCGAATCGAACCTCCGGCCCGACGGCACACCCAAGATCAACCTCAACCAGGACGACCTCGAGAAGCTCTATAACGAGGTCAAGGAGGCGATCAACGAGGCGGCGGCCACCTATGTCGTGGCCTGGCGGCAGACCAATCAAGCGTACACGGGCGACCAGCAGCCGACGACCCAGTACGGCGAGCTGGATTTCGAGAAGAAGTCGGTCCGCACGTTCGCCAATGTGCTCGACCTGATCGGCGACAAGATCGAAGTCCAGTTCAAGAACGAGAACCAGAAGAAGGTCATCGAGAGTCCCTTCCCGAACGTCCCCCTGGTGATGAACAGCTACATTGCGACGCTCATGGACAACCTGACGGTCCAGACGGCGCAAGTCCTTCCGGGTCGGATCAACGTCAACCAGGCGCCGCGGGCCGTGCTTTTGGGCATTCCGGGGATGACCGAGGACATCGTCGATCAGATCATCGCGCAGCGCCAGCCGGATCCTGCCCAGGCGGAGCCCCATCAGAAGTACGAGACTTGGCTCCTTTCGGAGGGGATCGTGGACCTCCAAACCATGAGGGCCCTGATGCCGTTCGTTTGTGGCTCGGGGAGCGTGTACCGGGCCCAGGTGGTGGGCTATTTCGACCGCGAGGGCCCCGACGCCCGCATCGAAGCCATACTCGACGCTACCAAAAGTCGTTGCCGCATAGTATTCTGGAGAGATATGACCCACCTTGGCCGCGGGTATTCCCGGGAAATGCTGGGCATCGAAGCCGCCGAGTAGTGCGTTCGTCATTCGTGATGCGTCATTGGCGATTCGTCATTCGACATTAATCCTTCGTCACCGGCCCCATGCCCCGCTTGCTCGCCCTCGAATGGAACGATACGGAAGCCCGCGTCGCGGTGGCGACGTCGCGGCGGGATCGCGTGGGCGTCGAGCACGCCTTCACGGTGTCGCTCCGGCCGAGCCAGCCGGGCCCCGACCAGCCGCCGGTCGATGTAGGGCAGCGCCTGGCCGCGGCCCTGGCCGCGCGGGGGTTGGGCAAGAGCGACGTGCTGGTGGCCGTGGGCCGCACGAACGTCGAGTTGCGCCAGTTGTCCTTGCCGCCGGCCCCCGACGAAGAGCTTCCCGACATGGTGCGGTTCCAGGCCATGCGGGAGTTCAACGCCCTGGGCGACGACTGGCCGCTGGATTTCGTGCCCATCGACGAGGCGCCCGATCAGCCCCGCACCGTGCTGGCCGCGGCGATCGCGCCCGATCAGGTCGAGCAGATCCGCCAGACCTGCGTGGCGGCGGGCTTGCGCCCGCGGCGGCTCGTGTTGCGGCCCTGCGCCGCGGCATCGCTCTACTGGCGGCTTCAAGGGGAAGACCCGCTCCGGGTGCGCTTGTTGGTCGATCTCTTGGGCGACGAGACCGACCTGACGGTGATGATCGACCGCAAGGTGATCTTCCTCCGCACCGCGCGCCTGCCGAGCGATCCCCTGGCCGAGCCCGACGGCGTTCAGGTGCTCTTGTCCGAGATCCGCCGGACCATGGCCGCCGTGCAGAACCAGCTTGGCGGCCGCCGGGTCGAAACGGTCGTGCTTTGCGGCAGCGGCGACCAGCACGCGGCGTTGGCCGCGACCATGGAAGAGCGTCTGGGCACGCCGGCCGAGCTGTTCGATCCGTTCGGCGGGCTGGAGCTTCAGGGCGACCTGAAGCGGTCGCTGCCGGACCATCCCGGCCGATTCGCTCCGCTGTTGGGGATGCTGCTCGACGAGCTGCACCACACGGCGCACGCGGTCGACTTCCTCCATCCGCGGCGCCGGCCGGCCCCGCCCAGCCGCCGCCGCACCTACGTCCTCGGCGCGCTGGCCGCCGTCGTGCCCGTGGTGGCCCTGCTGTTGTACGGCGTGCTGGAATGGAACCGTCTGGGGGCGGAGCGGGCGCGCCTCGAGGAGGACTTGAAGCTCTGGGAGCCGCAAGCCGCGCGCGTGGCCAAGGACGAGAAGGCGTACAAGGAGATCGAGGCCTGGAAGGCCGGCGACGTGGTGTGGCTCGACGTGTTGGATCGCCTCTCGGAGAAGCTCCCGCCCGCCAAGGAAGTCATGCTCAAGCAGCTTGAGTTCCGCGCCTTGCGATCCGGCGGCGAGATCCAGATGGAAGGCGCCGTCAGTTCCGCGGCCACCGTCAAGGCGATGAACGACGCCATGGTCGACAAGACGTACCGCGTGGTCCCCAAGGGCACGGGCGTGGGCTCGGTGCAAAGCCCCTATACCCTCCGGTTCGAGTGGTCGGTCGTGATTGTGCCCGAGAAACGGTCCACCCCGGCCGTGGCCTCCAAGGGGGAGAAGCGGCGATGACCCTGCAAAAACGGGAGAAAGTCCTCGCCATCGTGGTGGGCGTCCTCCTGGTGGTGGTTGCCGGGCGGATGGTCCTTCGGGTCGTGCTCAGCCCCTTGGCAACCCGCCAGGCCGAGGTGCAGGCCCTCGAGGCGAAGGCTGCCAAGAAAAAGGAGCAAGTCGAGGCCGCGCTGGTGGCCCAGACCAAACTGGCCGAGTACCGGCGCCGCGCGCTTCCCTCGGATCCTCAGATCGCTCGGACCGCCTATCAGAACTGGCTTCTCGAACTGGCCGACAAGGTCAAGCTGAAACGGCGCAAGGTCGATTCGAGCGACGGGCGCGAGCTGAAGGGAATCTACACCAACTTGCCCTTCACGGTTCGCGGCGAGGGCACCCTCGAACAGTTGACGCAGTTCTTGTACGAGTTCTACTCGGCGGGCCACTTGCACCGGATTCGCCGGCTCTCGGTCAAACCCATCGAGAAGTCGTCCGATCTGGAGCTGACGATCGTCGTCGAGGCCCTCTCGCTTCCCGATGCCGACCGGCGCGACCAACTGGCCTCGATTCCCGGTCAACGGCTGTCGCGTCCCGATCTGGGCGCCTACCGCAAGACGATCGTCGAGCGGAACCTCTTCGCGGCCTACCGGCCGGCGCCGCCGGCGGCGCCGCCGGAGCGGCGCGTCGAGCCGCCGAAGTCCGATGCGTTCGACCCGAGCAAGTACGCCTATGTCACGGCGATCGTCTCGGGGCTCGATGGGCAGCCTCGCGTGTGGATCAAATCGCGGAGCAACGACGAGAACCTCCGCCTGCGCCAAGGCGAACGCTTCGAGATCGGCCCGATGAAAGGCACGATCGCCAGGATCGGCGACCGGCACGTGGAGATCCAGCTCGACGGCAAGACCGACGGCAAGCCGTTGGTGGTCGCCTTGGGCGATCCGCTGAAGAGTGCCGAGTAGCGGGCCCAGCCCTGCCGCGCGGGCGCCAACCAGCCCGCCGCACGCTATAGCCGTCCCGCCGTGAGCTTCGCGCGCAGCGCGTGGACCACGCCCAGCGGAAGGAACCGCGACAGCGCCGCGTCGTCGGCCACCGGGGCGATCTGCTTGATCAGCGAACTGGACACGTGCGCCAGTTCGCCGTCGGCGATCATGAACAGCGTCTCGACGTCGGGGGCGAGGCGGCGGTTGGCCATCATCATGGTCAACTCGGCGGCAATGTCGGTGATCGGCCGTACCCCGCGGATAATCACCCGGGCCCCGCACTCCCGCACAAACGTCACCGCCAGCCCCCGAAAGGTGCGGATCTCGATGTTGGCCAGGTGCTTCGTGGCGTCGCGGATCAGGGCCACACGCTCGTCGGCATCGAACAGCGGGTGCTTGTCGATGTTGATGCCCACCGCCACGATGAGCCGATCGAACAGGCGGCTGGCCCGCTCCATGACATTGAGGTGGCCGAGCGTGATGGGATCGAACGAGCCAGGGTAGACCGCGATGTGTTCCGTGGGAGGCGTCATTCCAGGGGTCCGGGGGCCGCCGGTCGGTCCCACCTTGACCGTCCGGCACGCCCGGGTTATACCATGCGCGGCCGCTTGCTGCCAAGGGGGCGCCGGGCGCGACGGGTAGCCGTTCACGGGGACTGTCCCGATTCACGCGCCGAAGTCGCGCAAATGGGACCGTCGCCTTCGGGCGTGAATGAAAGAAGCTTGGAGTGTCGAGAATGGCGGAAATACGTGTTGCCCGGCTCGACGACGAACGCCAACGGGCCGAGGCCAAGGCCGTGTTCGAGCGCGGTTGCCCGGGGTTGCTGCTCGACGTGGTCCGCGTCGAGGGCGAGTCGGTGCTTCGCGCCGAGCACGGCGGGATGCGGGTCTTTTGGGTCTATCGAGGCGAGGGCGAGGTGTTTCTCCCCCGGGGCTACCGCACCCAGGAGGGCGACGGCAGCCCGCTGCCGGCCGAGTATCGGCCCGATCCGCTCGACCCGGCCTTGGGCGCCACGCTCGACCTGCTGCGTGCGGGCATCGGATCGTTGATTCCGGCGGCGGTGGATCCGGTTCGGGCGATCGTCGGGCGACGGCGTCGGGACGCGTTCGTCGGCGACATGGCCGGCGATCTCTGGAAGCTCGACCACGGCCGGGGCGTCTGTTCGAGC
>JANLFZ010000082.1 GCA_024653385.1 Thermoguttaceae bacterium
CCCAAGCGAGGGCCGTCAAGGTCGGCGCGGCCCTCGCTTGGGCGTCGGGTTGGTATTCGCGTGCTCGCCAGGGGTGTAATCTATCGGACTGGGGAGGAGTACTTCAAGGGCTAGGTGCGGGGAAAGCGAACCTCTCGGCCTTCCGCGTCGCGGCAGTCGATGACGAGGTGCTCTGGCGAAACGCCTTTAGCACCAACGATTTGCACCGTCTTCTTGGTTTCTTCCTCGATCCGCACGATGTCGCGGCGCTTGCGGTTGTTGAGCTGTTCGGCGACATCGTCGGCCACAGTAATGACAATTTGAGCAACTTCGGGAACTTGGGCTGCGAGTATCAGACTGCGCATAACATCCAGGCACATGCTCTCGGCGGTCTTGACGACGCCAGTCCCTCGGCATGAAGGGCAGTCGCGAAAGATGCTCTTCTTGAGGCTTGGACGCACCCTCTGTCGGGTCATCTCGATTAAGCCGAAAGGGCTGGTGCGGAGGATCTTGGTGCGTGCCCGGTCCCTCTTGACGGCATCGCGCAGGGCCCGTTCCACCCCGCGGCGGTGTTTTTCCTTGCGCATGTCGATGAAGTCGTTGACGATGACGCCGCCCAGATCGCGGAGCCGAATCTGCCGAGCGATTTCCTTGGCGGCCAGGAGGTTCATCTGGTAGGCGGTTTCCTCGGCGTTGTCGTCGGCGCGGAAGTTGCCGCTGTTGACGTCGATGGCCACGAGGGCCTCGGTCTGGTCGATGACGATCGACCCGCCCGACTTCAACGGCACCTGGCGCTGATGGATCTTGGCGATTTCGTCTTCCAGGTGGTACTTGTGGAACAGGGGGTCCTTGCCCTCGTAAAGCTGAAGCCGGCTGACGTAGCGGGGCATGACCAGTTGGAGGAACTCGCGTGCCCGCTCGTAGGCCGTCGGCTCGTCGATGTAGATCGCGTCCACGTCGCCGGTGAAGATGTCGCGGATCGTGCGGATGATCATGTCGCTTTCTTCGTAGATCACCGAGGGGGCCGGCTGTTTCTTGAGCCGGCGCACGATCACCTTCCACAGGCGCAGGAGGTAGGCGAGGTCGCGGGAGAGTTCTTTCTTGGTGCGATCCGATCCCGCCGTGCGGACGATGAAGCCGAGTCCCTTGGGCGGGTTGAGTTCGGTCATGATGTCGCGCAGGCGGCGGCGGGTTTCCTCGTCTTCGATCTTGCGGGAGATGCCGACGCGTCCCAGCGCGGGCATGAGGACCACGTAGCGCCCCGGGATGCTGATGTACGTGGACAGGGTAGGCCCCTTGGTGCCCATCCCCTCCTTGATGACTTGGACGAGGATCTCGTCGCCGCGGCGCAGGATTTCCTGGATGGGGGGTTTGACGCGGGGGCGGTTGCCCGGTCGATGTCGCCGGCGGCGTTCCGGGCCGGCGTCGTCGTCCCGCCCGCGCCGCGACGCGCCGTTGGGCTCGATGGGGCGGTCGGGGTCGTATCCGCCCTGGCGGAAATACTGCGGTTCGACGTCGCTGATGTGGAGGAATCCGTTGCGCCCGACGCCGAAATCGACGAAGGCCGCCTGGATGCTGGGCTCCAGGTTGACGACGACGCCTTTGTAGATGTTTCCGACGTAGCTGTCCTGGCCGGTGCGCTCGACGTAGAGTTCCTCGAGTACCCCGTCTTCAACGACGGCGATGCGGCACTCCTCGGGCTGCGAGACATTGATCAACATTTCCTGCTTCATGGAATCGCCTTCCCAAACGGCAAGGTCGGCGAGTGCGCGTTCGCGGCGAGCAGGCGCTCATGGCTGGACTTCCACGCGGGTCCGCAGAATGCGGGCGCCTTGTTGTTCGAGGTCGCCCAAGCCGAGCGCGGCCAGCACGTCCCGCGGTCCCGCTCCCCCTTGGGGCCGCGCGGCCAGCCGCATGCGCAGCACGCGGCCGCCGAGGGCCAAGTCGAGGAGCGACTGCCGGAGATCGACCGGATCGCGACCGGGCGCCCGCGCGACAGGACAGGAAGGATCGGCCAGGAGCCGGTCGATCCGCCGGGCTGTCTCGGGGCAGCGTTCCGCGGGCAGGGCGACTTCGTAGGTGGCGCTGTGCCACTGCGCCTTGCGCGCGCCGGGCGGAAGGACCTCGACGGACGTGAACTCGAGTCCCGGCCCCGCATGCGCGCGCAGCCGCGCCAACAGGCTCTCGGCATCGCACGGTTCGGCCAGTTCCAGCTCCATGATTTCGTCCAGTCCTTCGATTCCGACGGCCAGCGCGGAAGGAAAGCTCATCCGCGGCTTGGGGTGGAACCCCTCGCTCATGGCCAGGGCCAGGCCGGCGCGTCGGAACAGCCGCTCCAGGGAGCGGACGAGGTCCCGGTGTCCGACCCAACGCAGGTCGCCCTGTTTGCGAAAGCGAATACGCACTCGTTGTCGAACCATCGGTTCGTTCGACCCCGCCCCTGCCGTGGGCGGCGGGGTCCGGAAAAACGGTGATTCATGGCACCAAGTCGGGGACGCACTTCTTCAGTTCGCCCCGCAGATAGCTTTTCACATCGCGGGCGGTCTCGAGGGTGAGGGCCCGTCGGGCGACCGCCTCGCATTGTTCGATCGTGACGCTGCGGCAAATCTTCTTGATCTCGGGGATCGCGCTGGGCGGCACGCTGAGCTGCCGCAGCCCCAGGCCCAACAAGAGCATCGTGTACGTGGGACTTGCGCTCATCTGGCCGCAGAGGTTCGTGGGCACGGACTTCCGCCGCGCCGCCTCGATGGTCATCTGGATGAGCTTGAGGATCGCCGGGTCCGACGCGTTGTACAGCCCGACCACGTCCTTGTTGCTGCGATCGACCGCCAGCGTGTACTGGATCAAGTCGTTCGTGCCGATGCTCAGGAAATCGACCTCGTCGACGAACAGGTCGATCAGGATCACGGCGGAGGGCACCTCGACCATCATGCCGACCGGCAGATTGCGGTTGAACGGCACGTGGTGCTCTTCGAGGTCCTCCATGACGTCGGCGAGGATCATCTTGGCGTGGCGGAGTTCGAGGATCGTCGAGATCAAGGGGAACATCACCCGCACATCGCCCAACGCGCTGGCCCGAAGGATCGCGCGCAACTGCCGCCGAAACATCGGCACGTGCCGAAGCGAAAGCCGAATGCTGCGCAGGCCGAGAAAGGGATTGCGTTCGTCTTCGGGGTCCGGCAGGTGGGGCACCTTGTCGGCGCCGAGGTCGAACGTGCGGATGGTCACGGGCTTGCCGCCCATCGATTGCACGACCTTCGAGTACGCTCGAAAGTGGTCCTCCTCGTCCGGCTCGCGCTGCGCCCCGAGGTAGAGGAACTCGGTGCGGTACAGGCCGATGCCGTCGGCCCCGCGGTCGGCGCAGTGCTGCACTTCGTCGGGAAACTCGATGTTGCCGAAAAGTTCCACGCGCGTGCCGCAGGCGGTGACGGCAGGCAGGTCGCGAAGGGTTTCGAGCCGCGCCGCCCGAAAGCGGCGGGCTGCCGCCTCGCGCTCGAACCGGGTTCGCGTCTCGTCATCCGGATCCAGGACGACGATTCCCTCGTGGCCGTCGACGATCACCTTCGTCCCGCTGGTGATTTCCTGCAAAAACGGCCCCGTGCCGACGACCGCGGGAATCTCCAGGGCCCCGGCAATAATCGCCGTGTGGCTCCCCGGCCCGCCCACCTCGGTCACGAATCCCTTGACGTAGTTCGGATCGAGATTGGCCGCGTCGCTGGGCGCGAGATTGTGGGCCAACAGCACCACCGGGGTCCGCAGGTTCGACAGATCCTCCCGGGGCCGGCCCAACAGGTTCCGCAAGAGCCGCTTCTCGATGTCGAACAGGTCGGCCAGATTGCGGCTGCGGACTTTCTGGAGCAGTTCGGCGTACCGGCGCACCACGCGGCTGACCGCGTACTCGGGGGAGTAGTTCTTCTGCCGGACAAGTTCCTCGAGGTCGTTGCGCAGACCCGAATCCTGAAGGATCTGAAGGTGGGCCTCGAAGATCGCTCCGTACTTGGCCCCCAATTCCCGGCTGACCGCGTCGCGATTTCGGGCCAGTTCCTCGCCCACGTCGGCCAAGGCCTTATGGAGGCGGTCCAACTCCTGCTGCACGGCGTCCCGCGTGACCAGGCGACGAGGGATGCTGAACCCCTCGATGTCGAGCACGAGGGCTTCCCCGATGGCCAGGCCAGGCGAAACCGCGATCCCTTGGAGTTTCCGCATCATCCTATGCGATCAGCTTGGGCCGTCCGTCTCGTCTTCGTGGAACTTGTTGGCGAACAGCCTGGCCAGCGCGTCCACGGCCGCTTCGGCATCCTCCCCCGTGGCTTCCAGAAGGACCTCCTCTCCCTTGCGGCCTCCGAGCGAGAGCATTTCCAGCACGCTCTTGGCATTGGCGCGCTGGTTATCCTTGATTACCTCGACCTTCGCCCGAAACTGGTTGGCCAGCTTCGCCACCAGCGAAATGGGACGGATGTGCATCCCCGCGTGGTTGGTGATGGTCACCGTTCGGCTCGCCTTGGCATCGTCCATAGTCCTCGCCGGCCGTCGCGGCCGGCCTCGCTCCAAGGCAGCATCACACGCCGAACTGGTTGTTGTCGGCCTCTTCCAGCAACTGCCGGATCTCTTCGGGCGACTTCGCCTGCTTGAGGAAGCGGCAGAAGGTGTCGTTCCGGAGTTGCCGGGAGATGTTCTCCAGGGCCCGGAGGTGGTCCCCCGGCCGGTCCTGAGGAGAAACCAAGAGGAAGAACAGGTGGACCTTCTCGCCGTCCAGGGCGTCGAAATCGACCCCTTCGGTGCTCACGGCGACCGTCCCGACCAACTGATCGACGCTGGGGTGCTTGGTGTGAGGCACCGCAACGCCGCGGCCGATGCCGGTGCTGCCCAGTTCCTCCCGGTTCAAGATCGCCCGGACGATACTCTCGAACTCGTTGGCCGGGATCTTGCCTGCATCGAGCAGACCCTGGACCATCTCCCGAATCACTTCCTCCTTCCCGTCAGCGCGCAGGTCCGCGTTGATAGCCCCAGGACTAATAAAGTCCGCGAACTTCATGTACGGAGTTCTCCTCGTCGCCTTCGGGGCAGTAGCCGCGACGTCCCTCCGTGGCACGGCCGCAACCGCCGAGAAGCCACCTGGTTCAACTCGTCACGGGGCCCAGATCCCCCGAGATTTCGGGGCTCTTGATCCCCGAGCTGCGGTGGTGGTCCTGAACCCGCTGCTTGTACTTCCGGAGCTGTTGCTCGACCTTGTGCATCACCTGGTCGACCGATCCGAGGAGGTCGGCCGATTGGTAGCGCGCGACAAAGTCGTGCCGGTGTTCGGCCGACACCTTCAACTCGACGATGGGCTCGTCACGACGTTCCAAATCGATCATCACCTCGATGTCGGTCAGCCGCTCGAACAGTCGAGGCAGCTTCTCCACCTTGGCCGTGATCTTCGATTGCGTCTCGTCGCCCACCGTGCCGTGCCGGGTCGAAATCCTGATCTGCACCGAGTCAGCTCCTTGTCTGAATCTCCATCATCCGCTGTCTTGGCGACAGGGAAGTCGAATATTGTAACGAAGCCCGAACCACTCGACAAACGGAACGGGCAAAGCAGATTCGCCGTCGGACTGCTCCTTCCAACTCTAGCTCACCACGCGAACCGCCCTATCCAATAACACGCCTTTGAAGGGGGCCGCCACAACCACTAGGAGGTGGTCCCTAGGGGGCCACTGCCAAACCCCCGTGGCACCTATGCCTCCCCCGTTTGTCGCTTGGCGATCTCGTCGCGAATTCGGGCAGCCAGCTCATACTCCTCGGCGGCCACTGCCTCCTCCAGTTGTTCGGCCAAGGTCTTGGGTACCCGAAACTGCTTGCGAATCCACTCCTGCAATTGCGTCAATTGTTGGACCAAAGGGTCTTCGTCAAACCGATCCTCGGCGTCCATCACACTGTATGCCCGCCGGATCTGGCCCAGGCCGTGAGTAATCTCCTCGATGGCTCCTTCAGGCCCCCCCCGCTCCAACTCCGCCAGCGCGGCCGCCTGGGTTCGGTGAAAAAGCACGAAAGGCCGGTATTGCTCATGAGACACCGTCCACTCCTGATTGGGGGAGTGTTCCGCAACGAAGTCCATCAAATCCAGCGTGTGGTCTGCGTCTTCCACCGCGCGGTCGAACTGACGCAGCGCAAGCCAGCATATCCGTCGATGGTAATACTGGAGGAACTCCCGATCCAGCTCATCGCATTGCTCGGGCGTTAGCACGGCCGTACTGCCAAGATCAGCCGTTTCCTGCCGCACGAAATCCAGATACGTGTCGGCGCCGCCGGGCCGCTCGCCATCGGGACGGTTCTCGGTCTCCATCTGAAGGATACCCATCTCAACGCGCATCTGGAGCACTTCGCGCCCATCCTTGGCGCGGACGATCCGAGCGGAGATGACCCCAGGCTGGAAAGGCCACTGCCGGAGGATCTCGTCGATGTCTCGACCCTTCTTCTTCGCCATTGTGAGAACCACCCATTAGAAGGTGTTGGAACGCACGCTCCACCCTAATTCTAGTGTCTACAGGCCCCAGGTGGCTATCGGTCCTGGGCTACAGATCGTCGTTCCCCGCACGGCGGCCGCGTTTTCGTTGGGAAAGGCGGTGTTTCTGTTCCAGGCGGCGCCGAATGGACGCCCGAGTTGGACGCGTGCGACGACGCGACTTGACCGGTTGGGCCGCCTCTTGAATCATTTTCCGCAGCTTATCCAGACAATCGGCCAAGTTTCGAGGCGCGTCACGGTATCGCTGACTGGTTACCAAGAGGTCGCCCTCGGCCGAGAGTCGCCTGCGGTGCTTGGCGAGTAAGCGGGCACGAACGGTCTCGGGCAACGTGGCGCTCGATCGAACCGCCCACCGCAGCACTGCCTTGGTGCACACCTTGTTGACGTTCTGTCCGCCAGGCCCCGAGCTGCGGACGAACGTGACGGAAAACTCGGTCCTGGGAATGCGCAGCGTCGGTGTGACGATGAGGAAGCCAGACCGGCCGGAGGATGAACCTGCCATCGCCCTTACGAGCCCGCCGAACGCATCAGATCCTCGAAGGCGCTTTTCGCATGGTGCAGGAGGGTCTGATAGTCGAGCGTCTCGACGTCCTCGCCCAAGAGTTCAACGTCGTAGTAGCCATCGTAGCCCGCTGCTCGCAGCGCGGCGACGGTCTCTTTCAAGGGGAGCACCCCTTCACCGATCCGGCATCGGTTTTGCTCCCCACATGGAGGGGTCTTCGCATCGCCGAGTTGGACGATTGCGACGTGGTTGATGATCGAAGGAATTCGTCGTGGCAAGTCCGGCACCCATCCGAGGTGGTATGTATCCAGGACCATCTTGACCCTCTGGTGGCATGCCGCGGCAAGCATGCCCAACACGTCGTCCAAGGTGGTCAAGAAGGTGAACTCCGCCGCGCAGCCCGGATGCATGGGCTCAACCGCCAAGGTGACCCCGAGGTCGTCGGCCACGGGTGCTAGTTCGGTCAGTGCGTCGCGGAATAGGCGTCGAGCGTGGTTGTGGGTGTGTCCAGCTCGGGGCCCACTGTAAACGACGAGGGTTCTTGCTCCGATCGCTTGGGCCGTGCGCAAGGCCTCGATCGAGTCCTCGATGCACGAGCGAAACGAGCGGCCGTCGCTCCCGGTGAACCCCCCCGCCCAGAAGAGGTGGGAAACTTTGAGGCCGGTCTCGGCCAGGAGTTCAGCGGCTTTCGCCTCACCGTAGTCGGAGAGTTTCTGACGCCATACGCCGATGGCCGGAACCCCCGCAGCGAGGTATTCCGTTACGTCCTCTTCAAAGGACCAACGATAGGTGGTCGTCTCGTTGATGGAAAGCTGGGCCATCCCTGCAACTCCTCCGCGGCTAGTATCGGGGATTCAGCCCATGAAGTAAAGCGGAAGTACTGCCCTTGACCCGGGTCCGCTTTTCGGGCCACACTAGCCCGCCATGCACCGAATGACGCGCTACGTCTTGCTCGAATTGGCCAAGGTGTTTTCCGTTGCGCTGGTCGGACTCACCACCGCGATCTTGCTGGTAGGCGTGGTGCGCGAGGCGGTCTCGCAAGGCTTGCCGCCGGCCGAGGTGCTGAAGATCATCCCGTACATCCTGCCCGATGCCCTGCGGTTCGCGATTCCGGTGACCTTGCTCTTGGCGGTCACCACGGTCTATTCGCGGATGTCGGGTTTCAACGAGATCGTTGCTTTGAAGGCCTCGGGCATTTCCCCCCTGGTCGTGATCTGGCCCGCGTTCGTCGTCGCGGTCCTGCTGAGTCTCGTGACGGTCTGGCTCAACGACATCGCGCCGACATGGGGAAGGGCCGGGGTGCGGGGCGTGGTGATCGAGTCGGTCGAAGACATCATCTACGGCATGTTGCGCGTCGAGCGACGGTTCACGGGCCGGCGCCTGGCGATCAATGTCAAGGCGGTATCCGACCGGACGCTGATTCGGCCGACCGTCTCCATTGCTCGCCGCGGCAGTACCCCGCCCATCACGGTGACCGCCGAGAGCGCTCGCCTCGAAACCGACCATCGCGAGCGGGTCCTGCGCCTCGAATTCCTCAACGGGACCATCGACGTCGAGGGCCGTGCCACGTTCAGTTTCCTGGGCACGCGCACGGTCGAACTTCCGCTTTCCGATGCCAGCGGGTCGGACGAGGCGACCCCCAGCCCTTCGGCCATCCCGCTCCGCCAGATCCCCGAGGAAGCCGCCGAACAAGAGCGGGCCATCGCACGACTCCAGGAGGCCGCGGCGGCCGAGGCCGCCTGCCGGCTGTTCACCGGCGACTTCGGTGAACTGGCAAGCGACACATGGAAGAGAAACGAAATCGTGCTACGCGACATGCACGGCCGGCTGTTCCGCCTGCGCCTCGAGCCGTATCGGCGATGGTCCACCGGATTCAGTTGTCTGTTTTTCGTATGGGTCGGCGTGCCGATGGCCGTCTGGCTCCGCAAGCCGGAACCGCTGACGAGCTTCTTTCTTTGCTTCGCCCCCATCCTCGTCGTGTACTACCCCCTGTTGATTTACGGGATCAACGGGGCCAAGAACGGCACCATCCCCCCCGTGCTCGTGTGGACGGGGAACGTCGTGCTGTTTGCGTGGGGCGCCTGGGCCCTGCGCAAGGTGCTGCGGCACTAGGGTCGGCCTGGGGCTGGTCGCCTCGCTTTACACGCTCGGTAGCCCTCGACCATAATGGGGACGCTGCCAGCCGTGACACGATGACGCAAGGAGTTGAAGATGCGACTTCGAGGCTTGTTGCTGGCCGGCGCGCTGGTCGCGGCAATGTCCAGGGCACCGGCGGCCGAAACGGTTGTCTCGGTCATCGATCCGGACGGAGCGGCCGCTCGATGCGGCGCGCCGATCCGTGTCGAAATGGCTGCCGACCGGCTGGGCGTGGCGCCGGGCCGACCCGGTATGCGGCATTTTCGGCTGAGAGTCCTTCCGGGCGATGACCCGAAAGCGGGCACACCGGCAGCGCCGCGCATGAGGTTCTCGCTGGCGCGCGGCGACTATTACGACTTCACCGAGCTGGACCGGCCGGTGCTCCGCTACAACCACGCCACCGTGCCCGTGCCCCAGGGAATCGATCCGCGATACGCCCGGGGCGATTACATCCATCCGCTCTACGGGCTCGACGGCGAGGTGCTTTCCGACGATTATCCGAAGGACCATCCTCACCATCGCGGGGTGGGCTGGTCGTGGCCGGTCACGCGATGGAAGAACGAGGTTCGCGACATCTGGGCAGTCAGCGGGGTCTGGTCGCGTCCGGTGGCGCGGCGGCATGTCGCCTTCGGCGAAGTCCTGGCCGCCTTGGAAGTCGAGAACGTCTGGAAGTGGGGCGACCAGGACGCCATCGTGCGCGAGCAGGTGGCGATCCACGCCTTCCGGCAAGGGCCCGCCGGTCGGTTCGTGGACATCGAGGTTCGGTTGACCGGCCTGGCCGACGGGGTGGCCATCGGAGGCCGGCCGCACGCCGGCTACGGCGGCTTCGGACTGCGCGGCGCGCCGGCCAACCAACGCACGATCACCGCCCACGTCGATCCCAAGGGCGCCGACCCGCGGCGTTCGTGGCTCGACTACTCGGGCGTGTTCGCCGGCGCCAAGGGCCCTGGCGGGGTCGCCATCTTCGAGCATCCGGGCAACCCGGGGTACCCGAGCGATCTGCACCAGTACCCCGACTGCAACTACGTCATGCCGGCGTTCCCGGGCCAGCGCGAGGTGCCGTTGCCCAAGGGTCAGACGCTGGTGCTGCGGCACCGGCTGTGGATCCATGCCGGCGTTCCCGAGGAGAAGACATTGGCCGAGGTATGGGCCGCGTACGCGCGCCCACCCAAGGTCGTTCTCGAAACCAGATCGCTGTCCCAATGAGGTGAATCATGATGCAGTCCAACGGCGTGTCTCGTCGCGGATTCCTCGGGGTGGCGGCAGCGGCCGGTCTGGCCGTTCCGTCGCTGGTCCCCTCCGGCACGCTGGCCCAGCCGGGTAAGCCGGCGCCCAGCGAGAAGATCCGGCTGGCCCTGATCGGCTGCGGCGGAATGGGTCGCGCCAACCTCGGCGCGTGTGCGAACCAGCCCGACGTGGTCGTCGTCGGGGCCTGCGACCCCTGGAAAGCGCGGCGCGAGGCCGTGGCCGCCCAATTCAAGGACACCTGCAAGCCCCACCCCGACTACCGCGAGGTGCTCGACCGCAAGGACGTCGATGCCGTGATCATCGCCTCGCCGCCCCATTGGCATGCCCTCCAGGCAATCCAGGCGTGCGAGGCAGGCAAGGACCTCTACCTCCAAAAGCCGATGACGCTGCACCTCGGCGAAAGCCTCGCCGTGCGCAACGCGGTCAAAAAGCACCGCCGCATCAGCCAGATCGGCACCCAAATCCACGCCTCGGAGAACTACCGCCGGATCGTCGAGATGGTTCAGGCGGGCTATCTGGGCAAAATCAGCGTGGTGCGGACGTTCAACGTGATGAACCAGGGGCCCGAGGGCGTCGGCACGGACCCCAATACCACGCCGCCGCCCGGCCTCGACTGGGAGCTGTGGATCGGCCCCGGCCCGATGCGGCCCTACAACGCGATCCTCGCGGCCAATTCCTACAACCACTGCTCGTTCATGGCCTATAGCGGGGGCTGGCTGCCCGGCATGGCCCCCCACATCATCGACTTGCCGGTCTGGGCCCTCGGCCTGGGCTACCCCACCCAGACCAGTTGCACCGGGGGCCGATTCGTCATCAAGGACGATGGCGATGCCCCCGACGTGCAGGAGGTCCTCTGGAAGTACCCCGACGTGACCATGACCTGGATGGGCATGCTGGCCAACAGCTACGGGTTCGATTTGCACGGCAACCCGGTGCCGCAACGCCGCCTGGGGATCTACTTCCACGGCGTCGACGGGACCATGTACTGCAACTACGGCATGTACAAGGTGGTTCCCGAGGGCGACCGCATGAAGGGGCGCGAGCCGCCCAAGCCGTCGATCCCCCCCTCGCCCGGCCACGAACGCGAGTGGCTCAATTCGATCAAGAGCCGCGAGGAACCCAGTTGCAGCGTGTTCTACCACGTGCGGGTCGATGTGCCGCTGGTGTTGGCGAACCTCTCGCTGCGCTTGGGCCGGTCGATTCGCTTCGACCCGGCCAAGGAACAGATCGTCGGCGACGACGAGGCGGCACGCCTTGCCGTGCCCGAGTACCGCGCGCCGTGGAAGTTCCCCAAGGAGTACCTGGCCTGAGGGCCCGGCCGCCGGCCTTAGGGAAGCTGGAGGATGCGGAAGTCGTCGAAACGGATCCAGTGCTCCTCCTCGGCTGGTCCGTGGTAGCACTGGATGCCGACCTGCTCATCGGCCGCGACGGGCAGCGTGCCCGACGCGGCAGTCTTGAACTCGCCCTGCGCGTTGGCACGGAATTGGGCCGTGTACTTCTCTCCCTCCAGCACAAGCCGCAATTGAACGGTCTTCTCCGGCGCGGGTGCCCTGCCGGGGATAATCACCAACTGGCCGTCGACCAGTTCATGCACGAGCTTGAACTTCGGCGAACCGCCCTGATACCAGGTAATGCCCGCCTGCTCGAACTGCTTCGTCGGCTGGGCGGTGAAGGTCACCGTGACCTCGATGGCGATTTTCCCCTGGTTTCGGTCGGGGGCCTTGCGAAGCAGGGTGTTTTTCACGTCGGCGCCCGCCCCGGGCTCGACGCGAATCTCCAGGGCGCCATCCTGAACCCGCCAGGTCTTGGGATTCTCGCGGAGCCAGGTCCAACCCTGCCCAGGCTTCCCGTCGAAACGGTCCTCGAAGAGCACCCGGGGTTCCCCGGCCTGGACGACAACGGTGGCCCCGAATACCACGGCCAGAACTGCCAGAACGCGCTTCATGGCTCCACTCCTCCGGAAGATACGCGATGGGGGGCATCGCACCGCTGCCCGGTGCCGGATCGGCGCGCGGGCATTGGCATCGACGATTGCCGCAGTGTAGTCGATCGGGCCGCGAGATGCCAGCCGAGGCGGCCGCCTTGTGGGCTTGCTGGCGGACGCGGGAGCCAGTTGCGTTGTCGATTTGGGATTTCTCGTCGGCACCGCCCGACAGACTGGGACGCCGAGCGCGCCGCGCGGGAGGGGGCTCTCTTTCGGCCCGCGCGGAACCGGGCTGGCGAGCCGACCGCATTTGTTCGGAGGCGCCCTGTCAAGGGCGCCGGGAGGCAGCCATGCGTCGCTTCGCGTGGACCATGGGCCGGGGGCTTCTCGTGCCAAGGCTGGTCGATCACACGCGCCGCCGAGACGTGGAGGTGCTCGGGGCAGCCGAAGCGGACCGCCGCGCTGTGCGCGGGTCTCCTGACCCCGCACACAGGCCGACCGGAGGTCTCAAGGCGAAGGGGAGACCTTCGGTCCGCGATTCGGCGGGGTCGGGAGACCCGCGCCGAGCGCGCGGAGAGCCGCGCCGAGCGAGGGCGAAGCTCCAGGGAGAGCCGAAAAACCGTCCGGCGGACCTCCCCCGGCTTCCTCGAAGCCGGGTCGTTGTGTTAGGCTGAGCGAGGTTCGTCCGAGTCTCGACCGGCCCGCGGAGATGCTGCTGTGACGACTGCGAACGTCGCCTACCTGGTTTTCGATACGGAGAGCGTGGCCGACGCCTCGCTGGTGGCCCGGCTTCGCTATGCCGGCCAGCCGGTCGCGCCGGCCGAGGCGGTCCGCCGCTACCGCGACGAGTTGCTGGCGAAGCACGATACCGACTTCATCCCGTACACCTACCAAGTCCCCATTTCCGTGGCCGTGGCCAAGGTGGCGGCCGATTTCAGGCTCTTGGACCTGGTGCTGCTCGACGAGCCCGAGTTCCGTCCCCACGTGATCACCGAGAAGTTCTGGCGCGGCTGGGAGATATACCGCCGGCCCACGCTGGTGAGCTTCAACGGCCGGAGCTTCGACATCCCGCTGTTGGAACTGGCGGCATTCCGGTTCGGCGTCAGCGTGCCGGGCTGGTTCAACGCGGCGGGCAGGGCCTTCGACCAGCCGCGCGGCCGCTACAACGTTCAGTGCCACCTGGACATCTGCGAACTCTTGACGAATTTCGGCTCGACCCGATTCTCGGGCGGCCTGAACCTGGCGGCCAACCTGCTCGGCAAGCCGGGCAAGATGGAGGTTCACGGCGACATGGTCCAAGACATGTACGAGGCGGGCCGGTTGGCCGAAATCAACGATTATTGCCGCTGCGACGTGCTGGACACGTACTTCGTCTTCCTCCGAACCCGGGTGTTGGTCGGGCAATTGGCGTTGGATGCGGAGCAACAGATCATTGCCGAAACCAAGCGATGGCTCGAAGAGAACGCCGGCCGAGTTCGCGCCTATGCCTTGTACCTGGAGCACTGGGGCGATTGGGCGAATCCCTGGCGATCCTAGGGGGGCCATATACCCGCCATGGTATGTATGCTGCGCGGTGCGGCACTTTTCCGTGAGAATTCCATTTGACTTCCGGTTGGCGTGAGCTACGATTTTCAATGTGAGGAGGTTAGGTGCGGTTGCCTCGCCGACGGCCTCCCCACAGGGACACCGCATCGAGGCGTCAGGCATTGCATCCCGCGGTGGAAGCCCGTCGTGCGTCGACGCCTGACAGACGCTCGTCGGGATTTTTTTATACGCCGCCAAAGCCCTTGACAAACGTTCACCGATTCTGTACATAAGTACATATTCCAGCGTGGGCGATGCGTCGGCCGCAGCGAGGCCTCGATCATGGCCAATCTGCCCCAGGAAAATCTGCGGCGTCTGATGACGCGCGCGGGGCTAACCATCGAACAACTGGCGGACCGGGCGGGAGTCGACTGCCGTTCGATCCGCGGCATCCTCGATGGCTCGAATCGCCCCCATGCCCGCACGCTCCACCGTCTGGCCGAGGGGCTGGGCGTCGATGCCGACGAGTTCTTCCTCGATCCGGTGCGGTTGCTCTATCGCCGCCTCGACCGGCAAACCAACCCATTGGTGGCCGAGATCCTCCAGGCGCATCCCGAGCTGACCGAGGGGTGGACCGCCGCCGATTTCGACGAGCTGCACAGCCGGTTCGGCACCGGCGGTGGGCTGACGGCCGACGGGGCCCTGGAGACGATCCACCGGATGAACCGCAACCGGTCGCTCCACGAGCGGCTTGCGGTGCTGCTGGAAACAAGCCAGAGGGAACTGATCGGCAAACTGATCGATGCGTTCTACGAACAAGCACTCGTTTCCGGCGACGATAGACCCTTGCATCAAGATGGCTAAAGTCGCCATGCGGTTTAGCCGATAGGGGGAGTGCCGAAGAAGCGGGCTATCCGGAAGGTTTGCGCAGTTTTTCCTTTTCTCGCAGTTTATTCACCCGACGGCGTTCGTATGGCAGAGGCATCCCCGGCGGGGGCGAAAACGGGCGCGCAGCGAGCCACGGGCGGCAAGTCCGCGGGTACGCCGCCAGCGGGCCGTCGCGGTGCGGTTCGTCTGAAAGACCTGCCGAACTACGCGCGCAGCTTGTTGCGCATTCAGGTGCCGGTCGTGGTCACGCTCGCGCAGAAACGCATGCATTTGGGGCGGGTGCTCGAGTGGGGGCCCGGCTCGCTGATCCAGTTCGACAAATCGTGCGAAGAGATGCTCGAGCTGTCGGCGGGCGGCCACCCGATCGCGGTGGGCGAGGCGGTCAAGGTGGGCGACAAGTTCGGTCTGCGCATCACCTCGATGATCCTGCCCGACGAGCGGTTCCAGCCGGTGCGTCCCCAGACGCCGCCCTCGGCCGGCTAGCCCGGTAGAGCGGGTGCTTGCACCCACGTGTTCCTGTCGGCTTCCTGTCGGCGCGCGCAACCCGCAGCCCGCGTCTGCGTGCGAGCACACACGCTGCCGCTTGATACTACGGCTTCTTGGCGCCGGCGTTTTTCTTGGCTTCCAGGGCGGCCTTGAACACTTCGAGTTCTTTGACCAGAAGCCCCGAGTGCGGTTCCATCTCGATGGCCTTGGTCTGCACGCGCACGGCTTCCTCGAGTTCGCCGCGCGCGAAGTGGACGTGCGCGAGCGTGTCGAGGTACGCGCCGTTGTTCGGGCTCAGTTCGAGCGACTTGCGCGAGAACTTCAACGCCTCGTCGAGATCGCCCTTGGTGTTCCCGACGAGCCAGGCATACTGGTTGTAGTGGTTGGCATCGTCGGGCTCTTCGAGGATTTGCTCCTTCATCATGGCCGCGGCCCGTTCGACCAGCCTGTCCGCGCGCTTGCGTTGTTCGGGGGTTGCGTCGGGGAGCCGGTAGAACGCGATCAGGGCGTCGACTTCGGTGGGGTCGGCGCGGAGGGCGTCTTCGAGGTGCTGGACGTGGTTAGCCTGGTCGCCCTGCTCTTTGGCGTGGCAGGCGAGGAAGTAGTGCATGCGAGCGACCATTTCGTGGCGGCGGCGGCCGGCCAACTCTTCCTGCCGGATGCGCTTTTCCGTGAAGACCTCGATGGCGCCGCGGAGGGCCTCGGCCGCGGCCTGGTGGTTGCCCTGATCGTGGAACATCTCGGCCAGGGCATTGTTGGCAAGGACGGTGGCGACCGGCAGGCCCGCGCCGGCCACGCGGCGGAACTCGGCCTCGGCCCACCTAAACAGCCCGCGCCGCCGCAACGACCAGGCGGTCTGGAGATGGGCCTCCAGGCGCTGGGGGTCGTTGCCCGGACTGAGCTGCCGCGCCTGCTCGGCCGTTTTCTCGGCCAGGTCGTTCTGGCCTTGTTCGGCGTACGCCTGCGCGAGGTGGTACATCAGCGTGGCGACGATGGCCGGGCTGGTATCGTCCGGGGCGCGGAGCAAGGCCGATCTCTCGGCATCGACCACCCGGGCCCAATCGGCCAGGGCCCCCTTCGGGTCTTCCCGAAGCCGAAGATAGGCCAACAGCCACCGCGCGGCGGCGCGCGCCCACGTGGCCGACATCCTCCGGCGCGAGCTGACCGGCAGCCGTCGCCCCGCCGCGCGG
>JANLFZ010000083.1:0-2386 GCA_024653385.1 Thermoguttaceae bacterium
CCGAAATCGGTCTGGTCGCGGACGAGCACGAAGCGGTTCTTCACGAAGAGGATTTCCCGCTCGTGCCGGGCTTGGTAGCCCATGTATCCGCTTACCTGGACCCGGGCGTGCGTGACCAGGGCCCCGTCGGAAAACTCGGGGACGCTCGATTCCATGCCGGCCCAGCCCACCGGCAGGGTCCTCGCGCCGCGGTATGGTTTTTGCCCAAGGTAGGTGGCCGTGCCCGAGAGGTCCTGGAGGTGAACGGCGTTCTCGCGGCTGACGAACTTCTCCGAGGTCATCTCGGCAAAGGCCGCCGAGTGGCGCTCGAGCCCAAGAATGGCCGTCGGATTGAGCGGATCGTGCCGCGGGTAGCACTCGACCAGCATGTACAGGTCGCCCGGCTTCCACCCGGCGCGAAACACCAGTTTGTGCGGCATGACCTGTTGGGTCATGAACATGTTGCAATCGACGCCGCCGAAATCGGGAAACCGTTGCCTGGCCTGTTGGTCGGTCAGGCGGACGATTTCCTTGCGCCAAAGGAGTCTCGAGGCCGGCTCGGGCTCGACCGGCGCGATGGTGTCGTCGCACACGAGGCTCGCCAGCGCGATGTCTTCCAGGGCGACCGCGTTGAGGTGGTGGTGCCCGTTCGAGAAGCCCCTGGCCTGCCCGAAGTTCATCAGGCGGTGCGCGCCGAAGCGGTATCGCCCGTCGCGTGTGTACTTGGCCGCCAGTTCCAGCGCGAAGATCCGCGAGCCGGCCGCGGAGTGGTACCCGCCGCTGGCGCCGTAGGGCACGCTGGCCCCGTCGGGCGTCAACTCGAAGAGGATCCGGTCGAAGATCTGTCGGGCTTGGGGGTCGGTGAAGACTTCGGTCCGGCCGAGAAGTTCGGCCGCGCGGAGGATGTTCCCGAAACTGCTGTAGAAATAGCCCGTGTCGTTGATGCCCACGTCGCGAAAATCCCACCAGTCGGCCCAGACCTGGTCGGCGTAGGCTTTCCACTTCGGGGCGTCGGGTTCGTCGGGATACAGCGCCGCGCACAGCGCGTGGTTGATCCCCTGCGACTGGCTGCGGTGGTGCGACCCGCGCCATAACCCGTCGCCCGGCCGCCACGCGAACTGGTAGCGGCGCAGCGTAACAAGCAGATCGCGGGCCCAAGCCTCGTCGTCGGCGGAGACCAGGCCCCGCTTGCGCAGCTCGCGCAGATGAAACAAGACGAGGGTCGGCCCCTCCATCGAGAACACGCCCTTTTCCTTCTGCACGGTTTCGTGGACCCACCGGCCGTAATGGCGCAGCGTCTTCTTGATCCCCTCGCCGAGTTTGGGGTCGCCCTCCAGCGCGAACACCGCCAATGCGGGCAAAGCGTGCCGGGGGCCATAGGTGCCTCGGTCCGGGCCCGACTCGAACCCCTGGGCCAGCGGCCGGACCAGATCGACGTAATCCTTGCGTGTGACAGGCCGCCGGGGCACGGCGAGCGTTTGCGGATCCCGAGGTTCATAACGGCGTTCGTCGGGCGATGTGCCTTCCGCTGCGGCTGCCGACGAGGCAGACGCCACGGCCAAGACCAACAACCACCCAGCCCGCCTCGGCAATATCGGCTCGAATCGCATGGCACTGCCTCTCGACGTTGGGCCTGCTGATCGGTCGTTCCCATCGTACCGGTCCGCGCCGCATGCCACAAGTCGCGCGACGAACCCCAGGCTCGAAGCGATTTCCCAGGCCTTTGGGGACTTTGACCGGCCTCTTGTTTTCCATGCCGCGGTCGTTGGATGATTCACCCTTGCCGCGCCGCGATGCTACAATCGGTGCCACCAGGCATCCGAACATTCGGCAGCTTGAAGGAGATCGCGATGAACGCTCGATTGCGGCAGTTCTTGGCCGTGGCACTTGTCTTCCTGGCCGCCGAGGGTTTCGCGGCCGGCGCGAGAGCCGCACAACTGGAAATCCTGCTTCCCCTGGCGCGCACCGCGTACCAGACGAACGAGACGATCGATCTGGCCATTGTGCGGCACTCGCCGCAGGCCATCGCGCCGGGCGACCTTATCCTGGCGGTCGCGGGCAGCGACGGCAGCCGGCTGGCCTTCATGTTCGCCCTCCCCGCCGTGCCGGCCGTGGGATCCGAGGCTCGGGCCACGGAGCACTTGCACCTCGATGGCCGGTTGCTCCGCCCGGGGCATTACACCCTCGAGGTCTCGGCCGACGGGGCTAGCGCGAAGGCCGACATCGACGTGTATAGCCACCTGCGCAAGACGAGCTTCCGGCTGATCAACTGGGGCCGCGCGAAAGGCAAGGAGCAGCTCGTCGAGGGCGAAGACAGCCTCGGGTTCAACCTCTTCTACGGCCATTACGCCAACGACGACGAGGCGAACTTCATCCGCGCGGGCATGGACTTCATGTCGTGCTGCAC
>JANLFZ010000083.1:2396-7334 GCA_024653385.1 Thermoguttaceae bacterium
AGCGGCGGGCATCAGATGGACCTCCGCCAGGAGTGCGACTGGTCGGATCCCTACGTCACCCGCGGCGGCACGCAGCGGGTCGTGCGCCGGGCGTTCATCGACCGCACGCGTCCCAACGTGGTCGGCGTCCACTTCTACGACGAGCCGGGCTTGACCTGGTGGAAGGACCCCAAGACCGGCGAGATGACCCCGCACGGCATCCCCTCGCAGGTCCGTGCGTTCCGTTCGGCGTTCGGCCGGGACCCGATCTCCTACCGCGACGTGAATCCCTCGAACCCCGACCATGTGGCCCAATGGCGGCACTGGGCGCTGTGGAAGCTGGGATTCATGGACGCCGCGTGGAAAGAGGCCCTGTTCGGCGTCGCCTGGGTACGGCCCGACTACCTTTGCGCCACGCAAACCCAGTACGGCTTCTCGGCGTTCGGCGACGGCATTTACTTCAATGCCGCGCGGTGCCTGCCGGTCACCAGCGGCCACGGCGGGTACGACGACTACGGGTTGGGCTATCTCAACCCGTCCTATACCCTGGAGATGGGCCGCGCCCGCGACTTCGCCAAGCCCTGCTGGTATCTGCCCACCTGGTACGGCAATACGCCGGCGGACCGCTTTCGCCTGGAGCAATACCTGTGCTTCATGACGAACCTCCAGGGCATGATGTGCCCGCCCGACATCGACCCCTTTCAACCCGCCACGAAGCCGGCGGCCGAGGGCGTGGTCGAGACCAATAAGCTCATGGCCCGGTTGGGGACGATCTTCACCACGATGCCCGTCACCCGGCCGCCCGTGGCCATGCTCTACAGCATGTCGCACAACATTCACGTGCAGACCCGCGACATGAAGGCCAACTACGCCCACGCGAACGAGCAGGGGATCCGCCTGCCGCTGACCTACCTGGCCGGAAAGCTGCTCCAACAGCAGTTCATGGCGGTCGTGGAGGAGGACGTCGTCGACGGGACCCTGTCCGCCCATCACAAGGCCGTGGTGCTTACCTCGGTCGAACACCTCGATCCGATCGTGGTCGCGGCCTTGGAGGATTTCGCGGCCAAGGGCGGCCTGGTGCTGATGACCGCCGACTGCCGGGTGAAGATTCGCGGGGCGATCGACCTGGGCGTTGTGCCCGACCTGCCCGACGCGAAGATCGTGCGCCAGCTCTGGAAGGAGGGCAAGTACGCCGAGGCGGCCAAGTACTGCACCGTGGGCAAACAGATCGAGGGGGCCATGCCGCTGGCCCGGGCGATCCGGGCGCACCTCGACCGCGCGGGCATCAGGCCACCGATCGAGAGCGATCAGCCCGGCATCGTCGTCACGCGCCAGGCCACGGGCGACATCGAGTACCTCTTCGCGGTCAACGCCACGTACGATCCCGTGGTCGGCGGACTGAACGCCATCCGGCCCGCCGAGGCGACGCTCGCCCTGGCCGACGACGGCCGGCCGGTGTACGACGCGGTGCTCGGCGGTCCGGCGGCGGGCCTAGCGCCTCAGGGCGGCCGGCTTGCCGGCAAATTCCGCTTCGGGCCCGGGCAGATGCGAGTCTTTTGCCGCACCGCCCGGCCCATCGGCAAGGTCCAGACGCTTACGCCGCTGGTGCGGTGCGACCTCGCGCGGGACGATCTGCCTCGCGGGGTCGAGATCTCGGCCGTCTTGCTCGACGCGCAAGGGCGCGCCTTGGCGGGCTCCGCGCCGCTGGAGATCCGCCTGGCCGACCCGCTGGGGCACGTCCGCTACCATCTGTATCGGGCGACGGAACAAGGCGTGTTTCGCATGACGCTCCCCCTGGCAGCGAACGACCCGCCGGGAGCGTGGAAGCTCTCCATTCGCGAATTGCTGGCGAACACCGAGGACACCGCGACGTTCGCCTTGCCGCCGCTATTCTCGTGCGGCGCCATGGCCGGCGCCACGCCGCGCGCCGTGGCGTTCGGCAACGACCGCGACAACGTCTTCCGCTTCTTCCGCGTCCACCACGACGTGAAACTCGTTGTCGGCATGCGCGACTTCCACCGGCCGGCGGCGGAGCGCCTGGCCGAGATCCTCAAGCCGTGGGGCGTGCGGTGCGAGATCGTTCAGGCCGCCGACGTGAACCGCCCGCGGCCGATCACCGAGGAAGAGGCTGCCACCTGGGTCGGGCTCGGATTCGGCCGCGTCAAGCCGGGCAAGGACATCGCGATCGCCCACGTCGGTTTCGACGTTCGCGGCCCCGTCGTGCTTCTCGGCACCCCCGACGACAATCCGCTGGTTCAATACCTGCACACGCAGCGGTTCTTGCCCTATGCGCCCGATGCGAAGAAGTTCCCCGGCCCTGGGCGCGGCCTGATCGCCTGGCAGCGCGACGGGGTGGGGATCGGACAGGAGTCGATCACGCTCGTCGCGTACGACGCGGCCGGCATGGCCGAGGCGGTCGGCACACTGTACGAGGCGATGGCCGGGCTGGAACCCCTCACCCGTTGGACGCCGCCCCGCGCCAACTCGGTTGCCCCGGCCACACGGCCCGCGACGACGCGCGAGGCGGCGGTGGTGTGGCAGACGGCTTTGGCCGACCGCGCCGCGGCTATGAAAGCCGCGGCCGGCCGCCTGACGGTGCTCACGTTGGACGGCTCGCTGGTGGAACTCGACGCGGCCGGCAAGGTCCTCTCCCAGCAATCGATCGCGCCGGCGGAGATCGCCGCCCGGGCCGCTTCGCTCAAGATGCCGCCCGATGCCGCGGCGCTCGAGTCGGCCCAAAAGCACGCGCCGCCCAACCGGATCGTCAAGACGGCGGCCGCGCAGGGCGGCCTCGTGGCCGTGGCCTACTGGGGCGGGACGCTGGAGGTCCTTGGGACCGACGGCCAGGTGAAATCGTCGCAAGTCCTGGCGCAAGACATCGCCGCGCTGGCCTGGCTCGACGGACTGCTCGTCGCGGCCCTGGGCGACGGGCGGATCGTGGCATTTCGATGATCGCCCGGGCGCCTCGGGGCGGCAATCCGATCGTTTTCGGCTTCGCACGACGGGATTTTCACGCGGCGATCCGGGCCGTCGGCGATTACGGTACGATCTCGAAGAAGACCAACTCCGACGCCTCCGGGCCCGGCAGCGTCATGCGGAGCCCCGGGTCCATCAACTCCGAGCCGGTGCGAATCGTGGTCGGGTGCGACCCGTCCTCGAACCAGACGCGGTATCGCCGGCTGGGGTCGAGCTTCTTGAGCCGGATGGTCTCGGAAGCGGGTTCCGGGGCCGGCTTGAAGACGTAGACCACGCCCTTGCCCGCGGCGGGATCGTAGTACTCGATGCCATCCCAGCGGCGGCCGTCGGGTCGTGGCAGGACATGGTACAGATCGCCGGCCCGCACCAGCGGCCGCAACCGGGTCGTGTAGGTCCGGACACACGCCTTGACGGCATCCTTCTCGTCCTGGGTCCAGGGCTGGCTGCCGTTGCCTCCGTTGGGAGCGTCGAGGAACCACTCGGGCGCTCCCATCGACATCGAGCGGAACGCGTACTTCATGCCCGCCACACCCTGGGGGCGATAGCGCCCGTCGGTGCTTCCCAGGTGCCCTTCGAGCTGCGCGGGGTGGATCGCGTGGGAGGCGTCGTAAAACGCCTGGCGTACGTGCAGCGGCGAATAGGTGTCGGAATTGAAGATCTTGACCGCGCGCCCTAGCGCGCCGTAGTCCTTGATGCGCCCGCCGCCGCTGCAATTCTCCCATTGGAAGCCGGGGACCGTGGCAGCCAGGGTGTCGACCATCTCGTAGAAGCCTCGCGTCGCCGCGAACGAGGCCCCGACCACTTCTCCGCGCGTGCTGTCGGAACGCCACATATCGGCCCCGTGCTCGCGGAACAACCGGGTGATGCGCTCGGCGCGTTGCCGGCGCGCCGCGGCATCCGCCATGTCGAGAGCGTCGGTCCAGTACAGCCCGAACCGCAGGCCCTTGGCGTGCGCGTAGTCGGCGGCGCGTTTCATGCCCGAGGGCCAGTCGACCCGATCGGGGTCCGGTTCGTTGCCCTGCCACCACCCGACGTCGATCATCACTTCTTCGAACCCCAAGGGGGCGATGTCGTCGAGAAGCGGGTAGTACTTCTTCTCGACGGGGTCCCAGCTCGCGGGCGCCTTGCCGGTCGCGCCAAAGGCGTTCCATTGGACCTTGGGATAGGTGGGGTCCTTCCGCAGGATCTCGGGCACGCGCCATCGGAACAGCCATCGGCGCAGGCAGTTGCCCGCATCGTCGAGATCGCCGCGGTAAGCACCTACGAATCCGGGTCGCAGGTCGCACCGCTGGCCCGGCGCCAGCTCGACACGCAGGTCGGCGACATTGCCGGCCCGTACGCGCGCGCCCGGCGCCGACCCGCCGGCCACGGTGACCGTATCGATCCGGCAATAGCTCCATTCCAGTCCCAGGTAGACGCCCTGCCGATCGTCCGCCTCGAACACGGCCAGCGGAATGAACTCGCCGGTGGGGACCGTCCGAACCGAATGGCGCCGGCCCGGTGGCACGCCGGAAAGCGGGCGCCGGTACACGCCCACCGGGTCGGGAGTGCCGCCATCGCTGTGGAAGCTCCACAACGCGGCCGCACCGGCCAGATCGAGGTCGAACGTGGGCTGCTCGCCGATCGTCACGGGTTGGGCCGACCGGTTCGTCACCGACATACGGTGGTGGATCGGTCCGCACCCCGGCCAGGCGCGCCATTGCGAGGTCCATTCCATGGCCGGATCCTCGCACTCGAACCGCAGCGTCAGCTTGTGCCCCTCGCGGTCTTCGAGCGATGCCCCGGCAAAACGCCAGGTGACCGGCCGGCATCGCCCGGCAGTCTCGACTTCCCGCAGGAACTCGAACGCCACCGGGTTGGCGATCCAATGTCGGCCCGAGGCCGGGCAAACCAGTTCGCGAACGACCAGTTCGCCCGACGCGGTCACGCCAAGCGTCAATTGCGTGTCGTCGGTCTTGAGGGTCCACGTCTGGACCGTCGAGG
>JANLFZ010000083.1:7369-10201 GCA_024653385.1 Thermoguttaceae bacterium
ACCAGGCCGCGTGCCTCCCGCGCCATGGCAGGATCGATCCCCGCATGCCCGAACGTCTCGAGGGCCTTGTTCCACACGCGAAAATCGTCCATGCGCCCCCGGAAACACCGCTCGGGACTGGTGTACCCCAACCCCACGGCCACGGGCATGGGCGAGGGCCGCGCGGGGGCGGGATCCTGTTCGGCGGCGACGAGCACGCCGTGGACATAAAGCCGAATCTCCTCCCGCGCTTTCACCAAGGCCACGTGCTGCCAGCGGCCTGCCACCAGGGGAACCGCGCCGGTAATGACCCAGCGGCCGTTTCCGGCGCCATAGGCCGCCGCGTACTGGTTCACGTGGGGCCCATCTTGCTGGACGACAAAGCCCAGCCCCGCGGCAACATGGTTCCCGAACAGATCGGCGTAAGCGTTCTGCTGCGCCTCGGGACACACCCAGCATTCGACGGTGAACTCGTCGCCGAGTTCTTCTTGCATGAGCGTCGTGTCGATCCAGGTGCGCCCGTCCAGCGCAATGGCTTTGCCGTGCCGGCCCTCGACAAAGGCTGGGGTGCCGTGCGCAATCCCTGTGCGAGGCGACTTCGCCGAATCGGCCAGGTTGTCCTCGAAGAGCATTTCGAGCTTCAAGGACCGGCGATCTGGGCCTGCTGCCGGTTCACCGGCCACGCCCCAGCTCGCACACGTCATTGCTGCCAGCGCGGCCCACGCGAGCCTCGCCGCCAAGAACCGCGTGGTCGCACGTGCCAAGGTTGCGCTATCCGATCGCATCGGGTCGTCTCCCGGGCGCGCTCGAAAGGGCCTCGGCACGCCAACGCGTGCCTCACGCAAGTCCTTTCGGGTCGCGGCGCCGAGTCTACACCCGGCACGACGCGGCGGCAACAAGCAGAGCCGTTACCGGGGAAAGTAGACCTTGGACAAAGGCATATACCGTAATTGCCCTCGGCGGTAAGCAAAAAGGAAGTAGTCATCGATACGCGACAGGACCTTGTCGCGCACGGCGACGAGATATTCCCGCTCGAGGTAATCGCGCAGCGTCACGAGGTCCTTGGCGAATTGCACAGCGTCCATCAGAATACTCCTCGATACGCGTCATCGCCCGGCGGTAACCGTCCGAACCCAACCCCCGTCAGCCGAGCTACCAAATAATAGCTCACCGCGCGATTTTCGCGTCTTTCGGGGAGTATGCCCCCCTCTCTGCGGCAGTCCTTTCGGCTCCGGAGTCATACCTAACCCTCGCTGCCGCTATAGGTTGCAATGTGCGCTTGGGGCTAGGTCTTGCTCCTGTCACGCTCGGGTGTGCCGGGTGGATTCCAGGGAACAACCTCGCATAGTAGACTACCCCTGCCTCAAGAGGGCGACGGATTCACGGGCCACGGTTACGGGCCGAAAGCAACGGGAGCGTGATTGCGATGCATCGTGCGACGATCCAGGTGGTGGTGCTCGCGGCACTCGTGTCCATCATGCCCGGGCGCCTTGGCGCCGAAGGTCTCGAATCGATGGGCAACACCGACGGGGTGCTCACGTGGCGTCTGGGCACGCTGGAAAAGGGCACGCCGGCCCGCGAGGTGGTCCTCTTCGCCTACGACAACTCGCCCGACGCCCTAGCCAAACGGCTCGACGAGGCGCGGCGCAAGTTCGCCCAGGCCATGCCGGCGCCTGCCGCGGCCCCGGGGCCCGCGGCAGCCAAGGTCTGGATCGACAACGGCACGACCGACTTCGCCCTGGAAGGCCCCTGCTTCTTCCGCTGGCGCATGGAACGGCAGGCCCTGCGGTTTGCCGGCGGCGGGCAACTCAGCCAGTTCACGTGGTACGTTCACTACCGCGACGCGGCCGGCCAGCGCCGGGCCGGCACGGAACACGCCGACGCGAGCATCCCCGAGAACCTCGAAATCGTCGAGCCCGTACATGCGCTGGGCGCCAAGGAAGCGGCGGGCACGCTTCAAACGGCCGATAAGAAGCTGCGCATTGGCGTGCGGGCGATGATGGGCGACGGGCCCGTGGTGGCCGTCGAATTCCTGCTGACGAACCTCTCGCCGCAGCCGCTGGCCGACGTGCGCCTGACGGCCTACGCCAACCTCGAGTCGGCCCACACCCACGAAGGCGACTACAGTGTTCTCGACCAGCGCACCGGCGGCTTGTTGGTGTTCGATCCTGCCACGGGCATGTGCGCGGTGATGGCCGGCGTGAATCGGCCCGCGACCGGCTACTCGGGCGTGTGGAACTCGGTGGCGCAGCTTCAGTCGGCCTCGGGCGTGCCGATCGCCCAGTGGAAGCCGTTTACCGGTCCGCCCCCGCACCTGGCCCGGTGGATGCTCGTCCACCAGATGGCGGCCCAGGGCGTCTATCTGCCTTATCCGGTCGAGAATCCCGCCACGCCCGAGACCCGCACGCTTTCGCCCGACGAAGCGGCGGCGGCGCTTGTGCGCGACTGGCTCTTCCAAGCGATGGGCCGCCCGCTCGCCGAGCGGGCAATGGAGGAGATCGGCTGGGCGCGGGAACTCGCCTCTCGCCTGGCGGCCCACCCGAAGCGGCTCGACTTTACGCCCGAGCTTGCCGAACTCGATGGGCTGGAACGCCGGCTTCGCGCCGCGGCCGGCGTCGACGCTGGCAAGGCCAAGGAACTCTACCTGGCCGTGCGCCGCGTCAAGCGCAAGATCGCCTTCAAGAATCCGGTGGTCGATTTCACGCAGCTCTTGTTCATCGATCAGCCGTACCCCCGCGGTCCGGTGAACGATACGCACGAGTCGATCCACCGCATGGGCATCACGGCCAGCGTGGGCGGCCGGCTGTTGGTGCTCGACGGATTGCACCCAGGCGGCGCGGTGCGGCTCTTGGC
>JANLFZ010000083.1:10211-10482 GCA_024653385.1 Thermoguttaceae bacterium
GGCCCCCAAGGACAAGCCGGGCAGCTTCTGGCGACCCGACCTCTCGTACGACGGCCGGCGCGTGCTCTTCTGCTACAAGCCGCACGACGGCAGGAGTTTTTCGCTTTACGAGATCAACTTCGACGGCACGGGCCTGCGCCGGCTCACCTCGAGCGACTACGACGATATCGACCCCATCTACCTGCCCGACGGCCATATCCTCTTCACCACCACGCGGGGCAATTCGCACGTGCGGTGCGGGCCGTTCATCTACTCGTACATTCTCGCCCGA
>JANLFZ010000083.1:10520-14678 GCA_024653385.1 Thermoguttaceae bacterium
TGCGACGCCGACGGGAGCAATGTGTACTTGATCAGCTACAACGGCGAGCCCGATTTCGTGCCGGCCCTGTTGAACGACGGCCGGGTGATCTACTCGCGGTGGGAGTACAGCGACAAGCCCCTGTGGCGCATCCAGAGCCTGTGGACCACGAACCAGGACGGCACGAACACCTCGGTCTTCTGGGGCAACCAGAGCGTCTGGCCCGACCACCTCAGCGAGCCGCGCCCGATCCCCAACAGCCGCCGGGTGATGTTCTCGGGCGTGGGGCACCACGACTGGTGGTCGGGCTCGATCGGCATCATCGACCCCGACCGCGGCTTCAACTTCCCCCACGGGCTGACGAAGGTCACCGCCGACCGACCCTGGCCCGAGTGCAGCAAGCCGCCGATCGACATCCCCGAATCGCCGCGCTACCACGCCTCGGGGAACTACACGGGCTACAAGGCGCCGTGGCCGCTGTCGGAGAACGACTTTCTGGTCTCGGCCCGCGGCGAGGACGGCAAGTTCCGGCTGTACCTCATGGATACCGACGGCAACCGCGAGCTGATCTATGAGGGCGCGTACAACGTGCTTCACGCGATGCCCGCCAGGCCCCGCGTGGCCCCGCCGCGCCAGCCCGACCGCGTGGCCTGGCCAGGCACGGGCAAGGACCGCAAGCCGCCGCAGCCCGGCGTGTTCTATAGCGCGGACGTCTATCAGGGCGTGCCCGATCTGCCGCGCGGCATGGTCAAGTGGCTTCGAGTGTTCCAGCTCGACCACAAGACCTATACGACCTGGGCCAAGACCTACCGGCACTCGGGGCCGCCGGTGTCGATTATCCAGGAAGAAGGCGTCAAGCGGGTGCTGAGCCTCGTGCCGGTCGAGCCCGACGGCTCGGTGTACTTCAAAGCGCCAGCCGGCCGATCGGTCTATTTCCAACTGCTCGACGAGCACTACCGCTGCGTGCAGACGATGCGGAGCTTCACGGGGCTGATGCCGGGCGAGCAGCGGGGATGCGTGGGCTGCCACGAGTCGCACAGTACGACCCCGCCGCCCACGGCCGGGTTGGCCCTGCGCCGGCCGCCCACGGAGATCTCGCCGCCGCCGTGGGGCCACGAGAGCGTGAGTTTCGAGCGGTTCGTGCAGCCGGTGCTCGATCGCTACTGCAACCAGTGCCACGCGGGGACCGGCGAGGCCCGCAAGGTCGTCGATCTCGGCCTGCGCCCGGGCACTAGCGTGTTCAAGGAGCCGTACCTGACCTTGGTCGGCTCGGCCGGGTGGTACAACCCGGTGGATCCCAAGCGGCCCGGCTACGGCATCGCGGGGGCTATCCCCGTCGAGAGCATCGACCCGAGCATGAACGACCCGCGGGCCTACGGCACGCTACGTCCCATGCAGTACCTCTCGGCCAAGAGCCGGCTGATCGAGCTGGCATCCAGCGGGACGCATTACGACGTGAAGGTGGACCCCGTGAGCCTGCATCGGCTGATTACCTGGGTCGATGCGTGCTGTCCCTTCATGGGCGAAGAGGAACTTCGCGCGTTGGGCGACCCCGACTTCCCGGGCATCGAGCTGTTGCCCATCCGCCCCCGGGTGAAGACCGCCCCGGTCATCGAACGACCGTAGGCCGCCCCGGTACCAGAATCATTCCCCCGGGCCGAAGCTGTCGAAGCTGGGGCACGTCGATCCGCTCCAAGAGGCCTGGCACGTCGCACAACGCGGCGTGGCCCTGCTGACGGACGTACTCGTGGAGGCTTGCAACGGGGAGCGAGACGGAGCCGCCGGCAAGAAGCTCCGGCTCGGCTGCTCCGGCGAACGCCGCGGCCCACGCGAGTCGCGGCGGCGCGTGGACCTCGAGTGCCGCGCCGGGATATTCACCGCGGAGCCACCGGGCGACCTGCACCACGTCGAACGCCTGTTGTCCCGCCATCGGACGACCGAAGAACCACGCCCAGTTTCGCGCGCGGCCGCCCCCGTCGGGAATTTCGCCCGAGCCGCGCACGTCGAAGGCGAAGACCGCCTTTCCCTCGGCCAAGGCCCGGGCGACCAGCGTCTCGTCGCGCCCCAGGACGAGCGAGATCGGTGAACCATTCGCCCCATCCGCCGGCCGGGTCGAATCCTGGATGAAAAGGCCCGGAAGGCGGATTCCCGGCTCCGGCTCGACGAGCCACGCCCGAGCACGCCATCGGTCGGCTTGAAGTTCTTCGCCGGCCGCGGCGCGCACGTCGGGCATCGGCTGCGGGAACCCCGACCGGTCGCGTAGGAACTCGCGGAGTTCGGCCGCTTCGCCGGGCGAGAGGCCGGCCCCGGCGCGCGGCAACGCCCGCAGCCACTCGGCATACACATCTTGGTGCGTGCGGTTTTCCGGCGGCAGACCGCAGCGGAGTTGTTCAAAGGACTCGACCGCGGCGGGAAGCTCCTGGGGTCCCTGGGGGCGCGGTGGAGCAAGCCACCGCTCGACCGCCTCGTACAGCCGCTCTCGCTTGTCCTGCTGGTAGCCATGCGCCGTGGACGACTCGATGTGGAGGATCGCGCCCGGCGCGCCCAGCAGGCGATAGACCGGCTCGGCCCAAGCCACGGCCTTGTTCGCCTCGTCCAAGGGAAACTCCTGATCGTCGGTTCCGCGGCGGCTGCTGATCACCACAAGCGGCTCGGGGGCATGTAGCGCCAAGAGCGTGCCGATGTCGGCCAGCCGCCGGATGCCGAACGGCCGTTGGTGCCAATCCCAGTTCACGTCGCGGTCGATCCAGTAGTCGAAGGTGGTGACCGACGAGACGGGCACGGCCAGCTTGACCCGGGGATCGAGCGCGGCGATCCAATACGTGCTGTTGCCGCCCCCGGATTCGCCCGTGAACCCGAGCCGGGCGCGATCGACTTCCGGCCGGGCTTCGAGCACGTCGAGGGCGCGCATGGCGTCGAGCACCTCCAAGCCCGTGGGCGTGCGCCGGCTGAACGAGAACGACCGCAGCCCGTGGTCGTTGCCGCCGCCGTAGGGCTTGCCGTGCAGGGGGTCTTCGCCGGTGTTCCGCTCGCCCGTGTCGAGGTAGTCGTAGGCCAGCACCACGCAGCCGCGGCGTACGAGGTTCACGTTCCGCTGCTGGAGGAAGTCGGCCGCCTTGCCCAGCCCGTAGACATGCCCGGCAATCGAGACGATGCCCGGCGCCGGACCGCGAAGTCCCTCGGGCACGTAGACCAGCGCCGGCACGGCCATGCCCGGGTAGCTCTCGAAGGTGAGCTTCTCGATGCGATAGCCGTCGCGACGGATCGTCCCTTTCGGTCGTATCTTGAGGTCCCATTTCGGCGGCACGAGATCGTCGATGCCCAGCATCCCAAGCACGTCGCGGCGCAGGCGGTCGCGCCGGCCCAACCACTCATCGCGGCTCTTGGGAAGGGCGACAGGCCGGAGGTGCTGGTCCACGAACCGCCGCATCATGCCCTCGGCTTCCGCCGGCGGCAACCATCGCCGGAGCAACCAGGGCTTCCAGGGAGGTTCGGCCGCAATCGCCGATGCGGCAAGCACGATCACAACCCCCCCGGACAGCCAGACCCCCCATACCGTGCGATTGACAGTCATACAGCACGCGACGACGATGAGAAGCGTTGGGTCGCCCCGTTGGGCCAGGCGGCCGTGGCCCAAGCAGTATTTCCCGTCCCAAGTCTACTCTACTCTAGCAAGGTGCAGGGCCAAATGAAACACATCGCCACTGTTCTCGTGCTGATCGCCGGCTGCCTGGTCCCGGGGTGCCGGAAGTCGACCACGTACAAGGCCGAGGACGGGACACGTGCCACGGTGACCGAAAGGGGCAAGAATACCGAAGTCACCATCGAAGGCAAGGACGGCGCCAAGGTTCGGCTCTCCTCGGGAGGCAACGTCGCGCTTCCCGAGGGCTTTCCCAAGGACGTGCCCATCTACCCCGGCTCAACGGTTACCCTGAGCGTATCTACGAAAGATGGCGCGCAGGTCGGGCTCAAGACCGCCGACCCTCGGGCCAAGGTCGCCGAGTTCTACAAGGCGCAGCTCAAGAGCCAGGGCTGGGAGATCGAAACCACCCTGGACTCGGACCAGGGCGCGATGCTTGCGGGCAAGAAGGGGAAAAACACCGTCGCGGCGATGGTGAACAGCGATTCGGAAGGCACGATGATCATTCCTCGCGCTGTACCGTGAGGATGACCATCGTG